>JAWWDH010000032.1:0-15075 GCA_033720015.1 Pseudomonas sp. | reverse complement strand
GGCGCAAGAGGTTCCGCCATCTGTTACCCCTTCAACACTTAGTAACAAAAGCCGGGTCTTATGGTAACGAGAGCCCGGCTTTTTTATGCCACCCACTTCCCCATCAAAACGCTCAAAGCCTTGAATTCAAAGGGCTTTCAAAAACTGGCACGGGTTCTGCTTTATTACTGATACAAAAATAATAACAAGCACGCTCCAACCCTAATAAAAATAAGACGTACCGACTCCAGCACAATAAAAACAACAACGCGGAGGCGCAGCTAACTGATTCTTTTGGAAAGGAATTGCCTTTGGGGTTCGCCCCAAAACCAGGCCGAGAACGATAAAACTGCCCTAAGGCAGCGCCAGAACTGGTTGGGTCACTGTGTGATCATGGCAGCGTCAGTATCCAAAGCAATACGTTTGCTCTTAACTCCCAACTTGGGAGAGCTTCCAAAAGTCACTGACTGGATGGAACGGGTAAATCAACAAAAACAACAAGCCCGCCATAATAATAAAAACAGAGCACGCACCAATTTGGGGGGGAGCTTCGGCTCCCCCAGTAGCTTCAAACTCCCCGCCTGCAACAGTCTCCTGCCGTTTCCTGCACCAAACCCCAACTCAATGCTAAAATCCGCGCCATTCCTGCGGCCGGCATATACTCTGGCCAGTCATTTAGTCAAACAGTGCCTCCCATGCTGAAAAAGCTGTTCAAGTCCTTTCGCACCCCCACCCTCCGTGGCAAACACTCGCATAGCACGCCCGAAGTGCTGAGTAGCAGCCAGCACCCAATCGAGCGCGGCGAAATCAGCCGTTACGCCATCAGCGTGGTTGAGCGCCTGCAACAGGCCGGCTACCAAGCGTATTTGGTCGGCGGTTGCGTTCGCGATCTGCTGCTGGATATCGAACCCAAAGATTTCGACGTAGCCACTAGCGCTACGCCGGAGCAGGTACGTGCCGAGTTCCGCAACGCCCGGGTAATCGGCCGCCGCTTCAAGCTGGTGCATGTGCATTTCGGCCGCGAGATCATCGAGACGGCGACCTTCCGTGCTAACCACCCCGAAGGCGATGAGGAAGAGAACAGCAACCTGTCTTCACGCAACGAGAGTGGGCGGATTCTGCGTGACAACGTCTACGGCAGCCTGGAAGACGATGCCCAGCGTCGCGACTTCACCATCAATGCGCTGTATTACGACCCCGTCACTGAACGCATTCTCGATTACGCTAATGGCGTACACGACATCCGCAACCACTTGATCCGCCTGATTGGCGACCCAACTCAGCGCTACCAGGAAGACCCGGTGCGTATGCTGCGTGCGGTGCGTTTCGCCGCCAAGCTGGATTTCGACATCGAAAAACACAGCGCCGCGCCGATCTACAAGTTGGCGCCGCTGCTCGGCGGTATCCCCCCTGCGCGCCTGTTCGATGAAGTGCTGAAACTGTTTCTCGCCGGTTATGCGCTGTACACCTACGAGCTGCTGGTCGACTACGGCCTGTTCGGCCAACTGTTCCCGGCCAGCGCTGAGGCGCTGAAAAGCAACCCGGACTACACCGACCAGTTGATCCGAAACGCCCTCGACAGCACTGACCTGCGCATCCAGCAGGGCAAAACGGTCACTCCGGCGTTCCTCCTCGCCGCGCTGCTCTGGCCAGCCCTACCAGCCCGCGTGATCAAATTGCAGGATCGCGGCATGCCGCCAATCCCGGCCATGCAAGAAGCGGCTCACGAATTGATCAGCGAGCAATGCCAGCGTATCGCCGTGCCCAAGCGCTTCACCATGCCCATTCGCGAAATCTGGGACATGCAGGAGCGCCTGCCACGCCGCAGCGGCAAACGCGCCGACACCCTGCTGGAAAACCCGCGCTTCCGCGCCGGCTATGACTTCCTTCTGCTGCGTGAAAGCGCCGGCGAACAAACCGGTGGCCTCGGCGACTGGTGGACGCGTTATCAGGAAGTCAGTGATAGCGAGCGGCGCAACATGATCCGCGACCTCAGCAGCAAAGACGATGCCTCCGGCACACCCCGTAAACGCAAGCGCAGCAACAGCAAGCGCAAGCGCGGCCCCGCAGGTGACGGCAGCAACTCCGCTGCGGGTGAATAATGGAACGCGTGTATATCGGCCTGGGCAGTAACCTGGCGACCCCGCACGTGCAACTGCGCAGCGCTCTGGCCGCTCTGGCCGCGCTGCCGCACACCCATCTCGTCACTCAATCATCGCTCTACACCAGCGACCCGCTGGGCCCGGCGGATCAGCCGCGCTACGTCAACGCGGTGGCAGCGCTGGACACCGCTCTCAGCCCACTGGCTTTGCTCGATGCGCTGCAAGCCATCGAACACGAGCAAGGCCGCACGCGCAAGGCTGAGCGTTGGGGGCCACGCACCCTCGATCTGGATATATTGCTGTTCGGCGAACGCCAACTGGATGAGCCACGTCTCACCGTGCCGCACTACCACATGCATGCCCGCGCCTTTGTCCTCTATCCGCTGGCCGAGATCGCTCCCGCACTGCAGCTGCCGGATGGTCGCGCCTTGAGCGAGCTGCTCAAGGCCTGCCCTTTTGTCGGTCTAGAACGGTTGGACGCGACACCGCTAAGCCTGGAACAACCCAACTTCGGCTAGACCGCATCCTATTGCCGCCGTGCCGTTGTCTTGGCACCGAGCAGGCCCACTCACGGTAACGCCAGTAACAAGCCGGTAACACCTGCAATTGACTTCGAGCCCACCCATCAGGACTATAGGCGTCCCGTTGCCCGGCACCGGTGCAATTTGCGGCCAATGCAGGCCACTTGAAGCAGCACAACTGCTGACTGAACGCCTGAGCGAGGACAGTTTTCATGCCTGATGTAACCCTGACCACCCTGCAAAGCCTCAAGCAGAGCGGCGAGAAAATCGCCATGCTGACCTGCTATGACGCCACCTTCGCCCAGACGGCCAGCCAGGCCGGTGTCGATGTGTTGCTCGTGGGCGACTCCCTCGGCATGGTCTTGCAAGGCCATGACAGCACACTGCCCGTCAGCGTGGCCGATATGGCGTATCACACCGCCAGCGTCAAACGAGGCAACCAAGGCGCGCTGATCCTCGCCGATCTGCCTTTTATGGCCTACGCCACCCTTGAGCAGACCATGAGCAATTGCGCAGCGCTGATGCAAGCCGGTGCGCACATGATCAAGCTGGAAGGTGCAGCCTGGCTGGCCGAGCCGATTCGCCAATTGGCCGAACGCGGTGTCCCCGTGTGCGCCCACCTCGGCCTGACCCCACAAGCGGTGAATATTCTCGGTGGTTACAAGGTTCAAGGCCGTCAGGAAGCATCGGCGCGGCAGATGCGTGCCGACGCCATGGCGCTGGAGCAGGCTGGCGCAGCCATGTTGCTGCTGGAATGCGTACCCAGTGAGCTGGCGGCCGAGATCAGCCAGGCGGTGAAGATTCCGGTAATCGGGATTGGTGCCGGCAGCGCCACTGATGGCCAGGTACTGGTCATGCACGACATGCTCGGGCTATCACTGAGCGGGCGCATGCCCAAGTTCGTGAAGAATTTTATGGCCGGGCAGAGCAGCATTCAGAACGCCATTAGCGCCTACGTCAAAGCGGTCAAAGACCAAAGCTTCCCAGCAGCCGAGCACGGATTTTCTGCATGAACACAGTTAAAAGCGTGCGCGAGTTACGCGCCGCTGTCGCCCAAGCCCGCGCCGAAGGCAAACAAATCGCCCTCGTGCCAACCATGGGCAACCTCCACGCCGGCCACGCCGCCCTGGTTGAGAAGGCCGTACAACGCGCCGACTTCGTGGTTGCCAGCATCTTCGTCAACCCGCTGCAGTTTGGCCCCGGCGAAGACCTCGACACATACCCGCGCACCCTACTTGCCGATCAGGAAAAGCTGGTCGAAGCCGGTTGTCACCTGCTGTTCACCCCGGATGTCGCGGAGATGTACCCACACGGCACTGACGGCCAGACCCGCGTCAGCGTGGCCGGGGTCTCCGAAGGCCTGTGCGGAGCCAGTCGCCCGGGGCACTTCGAAGGCGTCGCCACCGTGGTGAGCAAGCTGTTCAACATGGTGCAGCCTGACCTGGCGATTTTCGGCCAGAAGGACTTCCAGCAACTGGCGGTGATCCGCACCTTGGTGCGTGATCTAAACATGCCGATCCAAATCATCGGCGAGCCAACCGTGCGCGCCGAAGATGGCCTGGCGCTGTCTTCGCGCAACGGTTACCTGAGCGCCGAACAACGCGCAATCGCACCGGCGCTGTACCGCAGCCTGCAGGAGATGGCCACGGCCATTCGCGCCGGTGAACGTGACTACGCCAAGCTCATTGAGGCAACGCAGGCGCAACATCGCGCCGCCGGCTTCCGCCCGGATTACCTAGAAGTGCGCGAATCGAACAGCCTGCGCCCGGCCACAGCGGATGACCGTCAGCTGGTAATTCTGTTGGCCGCATCCATTGGCAACACCCGGCTGATCGATAACCTGGCGCTCGAACTTGATACGCCAGCCTGATTAGCCGGTTACCTGTCCACCGCACCTGCCAGTTACACTTAAGGCCCGGATCACTCCGGGCTTTTTTGCATAATTCGCCGCACCCAGCACAAGGAACACGCACCCATGGCCTATTACCAACAGCCGCATGACGTCACCGCCCTGCCTGCATGGCAGGCACTGCGCGAGCAGCGTGGGCAGATGAACGACTTCAGCATGCGCGAGGCCTTTGCCAGCGACCCACAACGTTTTAAACGTTTCTCCCTGAGCAGTAGCGGCTTGATGCTGGATTACTCAAAGAACCTGATCGACGAAAAGACCCTAGGGCTGTTGGTACAACTGGCCGAACAAAGCCAGTTGGGCGAATCCATCCAGGCTCTGTTTAACGGTGATCCGGTTAATGCCTCCGAAGGCCGCGCGGCCCTGCACACTGCCCTGCGCAGCCCAATTGGTCGCAGTTTGAAGCTCAACGGGGTGGACCTGATTCCCCAGATACACCGCGCACTCAACCAGATGACCGAGCTGGTCAGCCGCATCCACAGCGGCCTGTGGCGCGGTTACAGCGACAAACCGATCACCGAGGTGGTGAACATCGGTATCGGCGGCTCCTTCCTCGGCCCTGAATTGGTTTCTGAAGCACTGCGACCCTTTACCCAGCGCGGTGTACGCTGCCATTACCTGGCCAATATCGACGGCAGCGAGTTCCGTGAACTCACCGCTCGGCTAGACCCCGAGACCACCCTGTTTATCGTCTCGTCAAAATCCTTCAGCACCCTGGAAACCCTGAAGAACGCCCTTGCGGCACGCGACTGGTACCTAGCCATGGGCGGCCCGGAAGCCGAGCTGCATAAACACTTCATTGCAGTAACCAGCAACACCGCCGCCGCCGCCGACTTCGGCATCAAGGCGGAGAACATCTTCCCCATGTGGGACTGGGTCGGCGGCCGTTACTCGTTGTGGTCGGCCATTGGCTTGCCCATCGCGCTGGCCATCGGCGTCTCTAACTTCAAGGAGCTGCTGGCCGGGGCCTACGCCATGGACCAGCACTTTACCCAAGCGCCACTGGCGGAAAACATGCCGGTGCTGATGGCACTGCTGGGAATCTGGTACGGCAATTTCTGGGGCGCGAAAAGCCAGGCGATTCTGCCGTACGACCATTACCTGCGGAACTTCACCAAGCACTTGCAGCAACTGGACATGGAGTCCAACGGCAAGTCGGTGCGCCAGGACGGTAGCCCGGTGGATTTCAGCACAGGCCCGGTGATTTGGGGCGGCGTCGGCTGCAACGGCCAGCACGCCTATCACCAGCTACTGCACCAGGGCAGCGAACTGATTCCGGCGGACTTTATCGTCCCGGTCAACAGCTTCAGCCCGCTGGCCGACCATCACCAATGGTTGTTTGCCAACTGCCTGTCGCAGAGTCAGGCGCTGATGCACGGCAAGACCCGCGCCGAGGCCGAGAACGAGCTGCGTGCCAAGGGCCTGGACGAAGCCGAAGTACAACGCTTGGCTCCGCACAAGATGATTCCAGGTAACCGCCCAAGTAATATTCTCGTACTCAACCGGATAGACCCCTTCAGCCTTGGCGCGCTGGTCGCCCTGTATGAACACAAGGTATTTGTGCAAAGCGCCATCTGGGGTATCAACGCCTTCGACCAGTGGGGCGTTGAGCTGGGCAAGGAATTGGGCCAGGGCGTTTATCAACGTTTGACCGGGCAACTCGATACACCTGCCAGCGATGCCTCGACCCAAGGTCTGATTCAGCACTTCCGCGAGCGCCATCGCGGCTAATACAAAGCGCGATCAAGGCCCGGCATGGACGCACAGGGCCAGCACTTGAACCGAGCACCCGCTTGGTCCACCCTAAGAACATTGCGGAACACAACAACAAAGGACCCGCCATGTTCGACATTACTCGCCACCCGGTTACCGACGCTGTACGCCAGCACGCCCATCTGGACAACGACGATTACCTGCGCCTTTACCAACAGTCGGTTGAGCAGCCTGATGTTTTCTGGGCCGCACAGGCCAAACAGTTTCTCGACTGGTCAAAGCCATGGGACAGCGTGCAACAGGGCGACCTGCTCAGCGGCAATGGCGCCTGGTTCAAGGGCGGCCAACTGAACGTCAGCCACAACTGCATTGACCGCCACTTGGCCACCCGCGGTGACCAGGTGGCGTTGATCTGGGAAGGCGACAACCCCAGCGAATCCGCGCATATCACCTACAAACAGCTGCATCACAACGTCAGCCGCCTGGCCAATGTGCTGAAAAGCCGTGGGGTGAAAAAGGGCGACCGGGTGTGCATCTACATGCCGATGATCCCCGAGGCCAGCTACGCCATGCTCGCCTGTACGCGCATCGGTGCGGTGCATTCGGTGGTGTTCGGCGGCTTCTCGCCGGATGCGCTGCGTGACCGTATTCTGGATGCCGACTGCCGCACGGTGATCACCGCCGATGAAGGCGTGCGGGGTGGCAAGTACGTGGCCCTCAAGGCCAACGTCGATAAAGCCCTGCAGAGCTGCCCAAAGGTCAACACTGTGGTGGTGGTCGAGCGCACCCAAGGCAAGATCGACTGGGTTGAGGGCCGCGACATCTGGTACCACGAAGCCCTGAGCGAAGCCGCCAACGACTGCCCGCCCGAGCCGATGGACGCCGAGGACCCGCTGTTTATCCTCTACACCTCAGGCAGTACCGGTAAACCCAAAGGCGTACTGCACAGCACCGGCGGCTACCTGCTGATGGCCGCGATGACCCACAAGTACGTGTTCGACTACCACGAAGGGGATGTCTACTGGTGCACCGCCGATGTCGGCTGGGTCACCGGGCACAGCTATATCGTCTACGGCCCACTGGCCAACGGCGCGACCAGCCTGATCTTCGAAGGCGTGCCCAACTACCCGGACGCCTCACGCTTCTGGCAGGTCATCGACAAGCATCAAGTGAATATCTTCTACACCGCCCCCACTGCCCTGCGAGCCCTGATGCGCGAAGGCGAAGGGCCGGTCAAGGCCACCTCGCGCAGCAGCCTGCGCCTGCTCGGCAGTGTTGGTGAGCCGATCAATCCGGAAGCCTGGGAGTGGTACTTCAACGTGGTGGGCGAGCGCCGCTGTCCGATCGTCGACACCTGGTGGCAAACCGAAACCGGGGCGATTCTGATCACCCCGCTGCCTGGCGCAACCGACCTCAAGCCAGGCTCGGCCACCCGACCGTTCTTCGGTGTGCAACCGGTCTTGCTCGATGAACAGGGCAAAGAGATCAATGGCCCTGGCTCAGGCGTACTGGCGATCAAGGAAAGCTGGCCCAGCCAGATTCGCAGCATCTACGGCGACCACCAACGGATGATCGACACCTACCTCAAGCCCTTCCCCGGCTATTACTTCAGTGGCGACGGCGCGCGCCGCGACGAGGATGGTTACTACTGGATCACCGGTCGCGTGGACGACGTAATCAACGTCTCCGGCCACCGCATCGGCACCGCCGAGGTGGAAAGCGCTCTGGTGCTGCACGATGCCGTCGCCGAGGCCGCTGTGGTCGGCTACCCGCACGACCTCAAAGGCCAGGGCATCTACGCCTTCGTCACGCCAATGAACGGCATAGACGTCAGCGACGAGCTGAAGAAAGAACTGCTCGCGCTGGTCGGCAAGGAAATCGGCAGCTTCGCCAAACCCGAGCTGATCCAGTGGGCGCCGGGCCTACCGAAAACCCGTTCGGGCAAGATCATGCGGCGTATCCTGCGCAAGATCGCCTGTAACGAGCTGGAGAACATGGGCGACACCTCGACCCTGGCCGACCCAAGCGTGGTCGACGGCTTGATCGAGCAACGTCTGAACCAGTAATGCCAACCGCTGGAGGAGCCCGCCTAGCGGTTCCTCCAGCTTTCTCCGCCAAGCATGCAGTCACCCATGGAATTGCTCCGCCGCCGTATCGAAGCCCAAGTCCTCAGCCTGAGCGGCATCGCCCTTGGCCAGATCGACTTCGAAAGCCCCCAGGGCGATCCCGGCCTGTTCGGCCCGGACTCGGTGAGCTGGCAGGTGCATGGCGACTTCACCAGCATGCTCATCGGCGGCATCAGCGCCCTGCTTCTGCAAGCCTTGCATCCACTGGCGCTGGCCGGCGTATGGGACCACTCGAATTTTCGTGATGACCTGCTCGGCCGCCTGCGCCGTACCGGCCAATTCATCTCTGGCACCACCTTTGGCGCAACCGCCGACGCCGAATGGCTGATCGACAAGGTCAAAACCATTCACCTCAAGGTCATCGGCACCGCCCCGGATGGCCGCCCCTACGCTGCCAGTGACCCGGCACTGTTGACCTGGGTGCATGTGGCCGAAGTGCACAGTTTTCTGCAGGCGCACCTGCGTTACCGCAACCCGCAGCTCAGCGAGGCTGATCAGGACCGCTACTACGCCGAAATCGCCCTGATCGCCGAACGCCTGGGTGCGACTCAGGTGCCGCGCTGCCGCGCCGAGGTCGCCGCCTATCTCGCAGCCGTCCGCCCCGAACTGCGCTGCGATGAACGCTCCCTGGAAATTCTGCGCATTTTGCTCAGCGCGCCCGCCCCCAGCGCGCTGGCCGCACCTGTGGCCAAGTTGCTGATGCAGGCCGGCATCGACCTGCTGCCAGCCTGGGCGCAGGCGATGCTAGGCCAACAGTTAAGTGCGCCGCACAGCCGACTGATCCACGCCGGCGTGCACAGCCTGGCCCCCGTGCTGCGCTGGGCAGTCCGCAGCGGCGCAGTCCATCGCGCCCGCAAGCGCCTGCAACTACCGCCCCGGGGCTGACCGGGCAGTTCGCGCGCTGGCCGTGAGCAAAGCCGCTGTGCCACCATAGCGACCTTTCGCGGCCTGCCGCGTCCACTCCCAAATGAGGATCGCGTTATGCAAGACGTCGTCATCGTTGCCGCCACCCGCACCGCCATCGGCAGCTTCCAAGGCTCACTGGCGAATATCCCGGCACCCGAGTTAGGCGCTGCGGTGATCCGCCAGCTGCTTGCGCAAACCGGCCTGGACGGCGCGCAGGTCGACGAAGTGATCCTCGGCCAAGTGCTGACTGCCGGCAGCGGGCAAAACCCCGCACGCCAGGCCGCGATTCTCGCCGGCCTGCCTCACGCGGTGCCGGCTATGACCCTGAACAAGGTCTGCGGCTCGGGCCTCAAAGCCCTGCACCTGGCCGCGCAAGCCATTCGTTGTGGTGATGCCGAGGTGATGATCGCCGGCGGCATGGAGAACATGAGCCTCTCGCCTTACGTCATGCCTGGCGCACGCGCTGGCCTGCGCATGGGTCACGCCAAGCTGGTCGACACCATGATCACCGACGGCCTGTGGGACGCCTTTAACGACTACCACATGGGTATCACCGCCGAGAACCTGGTCGACAAATACAGCATCAGCCGTGAGGAGCAAGACGCCTTCGCCGCGGCCTCGCAGCAGAAAGCAGTCGCTGCCATCGAGTCCGGGCGTTTTGCCGATGAAATCACCCCGATCCTGATTCCTCAGCGCAAGGGCGACCCCGTGGCCTTCGCCACAGACGAGCAGCCACGCGCCGGCACCACCGCCGAGTCGCTGGGCAAGCTAAAGCCGGCGTTCAAGAAAGACGGCAGCGTCACCGCCGGCAATGCCTCCAGCCTCAACGACGGCGCCTCGGCCGTACTCCTGATGAGCGCTGCCAAAGCCCAAGCGCTCGGCCTGCCGGTTCTGGCGAAAATTGCCAGCTACGCCAACGCCGGTGTCGATCCAGCGATCATGGGCATTGGCCCGGTCAGTGCCACCAATCGCTGCCTGGACAAGGCGGGTTGGACGCTTGCTGACCTCGACCTGATCGAAGCCAACGAAGCCTTCGCCGCCCAAGCCCTGGCGGTTGGCAAGGAGCTAGGCTGGGATGCCAGCAAGGTCAACGTCAACGGCGGCGCGATCGCCCTCGGCCACCCGATTGGCGGCTCCGGCTGCCGGATTCTGGTCACTCTGCTGCACGAGATGATCAAGCGTGACGCGAAAAAAGGCCTGGCGACCCTGTGCATTGGTGGTGGTCAGGGCGTGGCGCTGGCCATCGAACGGGCCTAATCGCACCCGCTGCGCGCAATACCTAACGCCGGCACCCGGATTAACGGGCGCCGGCGTTTTTCTTGGTAAACTGCGCGCCCTCTTTATTTCGAGTCGTCGCGCATGCCCACTCTCGACCAGGCGCTGCGCGCCGCCCTGAACAACCGCCACGATCTACTGACCGAACTGCATCAGCAAGGCACCGACTGCTATCGCCTGTTTCACGGCAGCCAGGAAGGTGCCGGTGGCCTGACCATCGACCGTTACGGCCCGCAATTACTGGTACAAAGCTTTCACCAAAGCCTCAGTCGCGACGAACTGCTGCGACTGGCCGAGCAATGCCGGGCCAGCCTCGGCGAAGAGCTGCTGCTGGTCTACAACGACCGCTCCCAGGGCAATTCGCGCATCGACCGCAGTGACTCGGTCTACCAGGCCGAGCCCGCAGCGCTGGAAGACCTGATCGGTCATGAATGGGGGCTCAATTACCGCGTGCGCGGCCGCCATGCCGGGCAAGACCCCCTGCTATTTCTCGACCTGCGCAATGCCCGTGGCTGGGTCAAAGCGCACAGCAGCGGCAAGTCAGTGCTTAACCTGTTCGCCTACACCTGTGGCGTGGGTTTGGCGGCAGCCGCCGGAGCCGCGCGCGAGGTGCTCAACCTGGACTTTGCCGAGGGCAACCTGGCCGTCGGCCGCGAGAATGGTGCGCTCAACCCCACGCTTGTGCCTATGCAGTTTGTGCAGTCGGACTACTTCCCGGCCATTCGCCAACTGGCTGGGCTGCCGGTTAATGCGCGCCGTGGCCACAAACTGCCGGCCTATCCGCGTTTAGCGCAGCGCCAGTTCGATCTGGTGCTGCTCGACCCTCCGGCCTGGGCCAAAAGCGCTTTTGGCACCGTCGACCTGCTGCGCGATTACCAGAGCCTGCTCAAGCCGGCGATTCTCGCCACCGCCGATGATGGCATACTGATCTGCTGCAACAACCTGGCAAAAGTTGCCCTGAGCGATTGGCGCGAGCAGGTGCTGCGCTGTGCGGAAAAACTCGGCCGCCCGGTACGTGACTGGCAGCTGCTCCCGCCTGCCAGCGACTTCCCGTCACTGGATGGCCAGCCGCCGCTGAAGACCCTGATTCTGCAGTTCTGAGCCACTCGCACACACGGAGAAAGTCCCCGTAGAGCCTCGGCGGAACTGTGCACGCGTGCCATACTCCAAGGCACTTCTTCGTCGGGATAGATGACGTTTTTTATGCTTAAAGGAATAAAGCGCGCTGCCAGCGCCATTGCTATCGCGGTTGCCCTCTACAGCCTGCTGGGCTTCCTCATTCTGCCCGGTATAGGTGTGCGCATCGCCAACCAGCAGCTGGCTCAATACGCCGAAGTGCCCGCCTCGTTGCAACGCGTGCAACTCAACCCGTTCAGCCTGGAGCTCAGCCTGTGGGGCCTGCAGATTGGCGCAGCCGAACAACAGCAAATTGCCTTCGAGCGCCTATATGCCAACCTGCAAATCGACAGCCTGTGGACCCGCGTGCTGCATCTGGCCGATATCGAACTGGACAAGCCGCACAGCGAAATACTCTTCGGCAAAGACGGTCGCCTTAACCTGACCCAGCTGTTCAAACTGCCGAGCAGCCCACAAGCGAAAAGCGAAGAACCGCCTAGCGAGCCGTTTCCGCTGCGCATCACGCGCATCAAGTTGAACGGCGGCAACCTGCACTTTCAGGATCTGCGCCCTAGCGAACCGATAGAGTTCATCTACGACGACCTTAATGTCGAACTGCTCAACCTCAGCACGCTGCCGGATGACAAGGCTGACTTGAGCTTGTTCGCCACCGGCCCAAAGGGCGGCCGCATCGACTGGACCGGCACTATCAGCCTGGCACCCATCAGCTCCAGTGGCAGCCTGAAGATCACTGACGGCAAGCTGAACGCATTCTGGCCCTACGTGCGCGATGCCGTGCCGCTGGTCCTAGAAGATGGCAGCGTCGACCTCAGCAGCGATTACAGCCTGAACTTGAGTAAAGGCACCGAGCTGCTGCTAAGCAACACCCGGCTTAAGCTCAGCCGCTTTGCCATCAAGAGCCCGGCGAACAAACCACTGCTGCGCCTGGCCAACCTGGATATCAGTGACACCCGCGTCGACCTGACCAAGCAACAGGTCATCGTCGGCAAAATCCGCAGCCAGAAGCTGGAAACCTGGGCCACACGCGAGGCCGATGGCCAACTCGACTGGCAAAAGCTACTGGCCAGCCAACCCGCCCAAAAGGCAAGCGCAGCACCACCTGCAGCAACACAGCCCACGTCAGTAGCCCCCCCTACTGGCGCGACCACCGCGCAACAATCAGCCGACTTAAAAGCCACCAGTGCCGGGCAACCTAAAGCGCCAAGCAAACCCTGGCAGGTGATTCTGCGTGACGTGCAATTGCGTGATTACCAGGTACACCTGGCTGATCGCGCTGCCGGCCCTGAAGTTAAAGTCGACCTCGCCCCGCTCAACCTCGACCTGATTGACTTCGACAGCCTGGGCACTGCCCCTTTCACCCTCAAACTCGATACTGGGGTGAACAAAACCGGCCTGATCAAGGCGGACGGCCAGGTACAACTGACGCCGACCACGGCCAAGCTGCAGGTGGTGACCCGCGATATTGACCTGCGTTTAGCGCAAGCCTACCTGAGCCCCTTCGTCCACCTGGAGCTGCGCAGCGGCAAGTTGGCCAGCGATCTCGCCGTTGACCTGCAGAGTGTCGAGCCGCTGACCTTGAAGATCGGCGGACAAGCCGAGATCAATCAGCTGCACACCCTCGACACCCTGAAGAATCGCGACTTCCTCAAGTGGCAGCAGGTGCTGGTCGAAGGCCTCGACTACCAGCATGGCCAGGGTTTGGTGATCGACCAGGTCAAACTGCAGCAACCCTATGTGCGCTTTATCATCAACGAAGACCTGACCACCAATATTAACGATCTATTGGTGCCTAAACCGGCCAGCACCGACCCACGCCAAGTACCTGCTGAAAAACCGCTGCCCATCCGCATCGGCGGCATCAGCATCAAGAACGGCTCGGCCAACTTCGCCGACTTCAGCCTGCGCCCTAATTTCGGCACCGCCATTGGCCAGCTCAACGGCCAAATCGGCACGCTTGACAACCAAAGCCCGAATACAGCCCGCGTGGACATCACGGGTAAGGTCGATAAATACGCCCCGGTCAGCATCAAGGGGCAGCTCACCCCGTTCGACCCGCTGAACAGCCTGGATATCGTCACCCGTTTTAAGAACGTCGAACTGACGACCCTGACGCCCTACTCCGGCAAATTCGCCGGCTTTCGCATCCGCAAGGGCCGCCTCAACCTCGACCTGCATTACCAGATCGAGAAAGGCCAGCTCAACGCAGAGAACAAGCTGCTGCTGGAAGATCTGCAATTGGGCGAAAAAGTCGACAGCAAGGACGCCATGGACCTGCCCATTCGCCTGGCCGTGGCCTTACTCAAAGATAGCCAAGGCAATATCGAGATCCAGCTACCGGTACAGGGCAACCTCAACAACCCTGAATTCAGCGTGATGCCCATCGTCTGGCAGACCCTGCGCAACCTGGTAGCGCGCGCGGCGCAGGCTCCGTTCAAGTTCATTGGCGGCCTGGTCAGCGGCGGCAGTAAAGTCGACCTCAGTACCGTGCACTTCAACGCGGGGGATGACCAGCTCGACTGGCAGGCACAAAGCGCCCTGGATACCCTAGCCAGTGCTTTGAAGGAGCGCCCCACTCTGCGCCTGGAGATCGAAGGTATGAGCGCCCAGAGCAGTGATGGCCCACCACTTGCAGCCGCACGCCTGGAACGCCAATACCAAAGCACCTGGTACAAAATACTGCAGCGTCGTGGCGATGATGTACCTGCCGAGGCCGGCGAACTGATGGTGGATGAAGACGACAAAGCGGTGCTGCTCGAAGGCATCTACCGTGCTCGCCTGAAGCAGCAACCGCCGGCAGAGTGGAGCAAACTACCCGACGAAGAACGCAGCGCGAAAATGCGCGAAAGCGTGCTGCAATCCTGGGCACAAAGCCAACAGCTACAGCGGCAACTGGCCCAGGCGCGAGCAGCCGAAATAAAGAATTACTTGGTTGAGCGTGACGGTCTTAGTGCCGAACGCATTTATCTACTGGATGTCAGTAATACTCAAGCGCTAGCCGATGGTCGCGTAGCAAGCACTCTGCACCTCGGTAGCGAGTAAGGTTGTTGCATATGCGCACACTGACTACAACGCTGTTACTCGTCCTGACCTGCGCTGCACCTTTGGCCCGGGCTGACACCCTGCGCTGCGGCAGCCAACTGGTGAGCCTGGATGACCGGCGCTTTGAAGTGCTGCAGAAATGCGGTGACCCTGCGTTCCGCGACGTTGTCGGCTATGCCCTCAGCGCCAATGAACGGCGTGAATACCAGATCGAAGAGTGGGTTTACGGTCCTAGCAACGGCATGCTGAGCATTCTCACTTTCGAAGGCAGCCGCTTGCGCGCCATCGAGCGGCGGCGCAACCGCTAGGACGCCACGATGAAAAAGTTGCTCTGCAGCCTGCTGCTTGCTCTGCCGATTGCCGCGCAG
>JAWWDH010000031.1:0-15181 GCA_033720015.1 Pseudomonas sp. | reverse complement strand
GTGGTTTCTACACCAACTCCCCAGCATTTATGCAGCGCCTGCGCGCCCTGTGCGATGAGCACGGCATTTTGTTGATCGCTGACGAAGTACAAACTGGTGCGGGTCGTACCGGCACCTTCTTTGCCACCGAGCAACTGGGCGTGATTCCGGACCTGACCACCTTCGCCAAGTCGGTAGGTGGCGGTTTCCCGATCTCTGGCGTGTGCGGTAAAGCCGAGATCATGGACGTGATCGCACCTGGCGGCCTGGGCGGCACCTATGCCGGCAGCCCGATTGCCTGCGCAGCGGCCTTGGCCGTGTTGCAGGTATTCGACGAAGAAAACCTGCTGGAGCGCTCGCAAACGCTGGGTGAGAAAGTCAAAACCGGCCTGCGTGCGATCCAAGCCAAGCACAAGGTGATTGGCGACGTCCGTGGCCTGGGCTCGATGATTGCCATTGAACTGTTCGAGGCTGACGAGAAGCGCACCCCGGCAGCAGCCCTGGTCGGCAAAATCGTTGTACGTGCCCGCGAAAAGGGCCTGATCCTGCTGTCGTGCGGTACCCACTACAACGTTATTCGCTTCCTGATGCCCGTGACCATTCCCGATGCCCAGCTGGAGAAGGGCCTGGCGATCCTCGCCGAGTGCTTCGACGAGCTGGCATAAACGGAAAGCTTCATCCGGCAATAAAAAAGACCCGCTTCGGCGGGTCTTTTGCGTTTGTACTGCTGCCGCTAGTCAGGGTAGTGCCACGCTATAGCCGCGCCGAGGCCGAGTGCTGCACCTCACCTGCGGCAGTATCGGCCAACAGGCTCAGTGGCTGTGGATAGCCGATGCAATAACCCTGGGCATAGTCGAGCCCCAGCTGACGCACACAGTCGAGGGTCGCCTGGCTTTCGACAAATTCGGCCACGGTGCTCAACCCCAGCTGGTAGGCAATTTTCTGCATCGAGCCAACCATGGCCTGGTTGATTGGATCGTTCTCCAGGCCGCGGATAAAGCTGCCGTCGATTTTCACGATATCCAGCGGCAGGTGACGCAGGTAGGCGTAGGAAGCAAAGCCACTGCCAAAATCATCCAGCGCCACTTTCAGGCCTTGGCTACGCAGCTGCTCAATCCATTGCGCGGAGACGCCCAACTCACCCAGGGCCACCATCTCCGTGACCTCAATGCACAGCTTGTGCGCCGGCAGGTTATGCCGCCGCAGCTCGTTGCAAAGCATTTCATGGAAGCTCGCGCTGAGCAGCGAGCTGGCAGTCAGGTTGATATTCACCTGAGCCAGTTGCTCAAGATGCCGCGGGTTATCCGCCAACCATTGCAGTAAATGCATCACCACCCAACGGTCGATGGCACCGAGCAAGCCGTAGCGCTGCGCCGCGCCGAGGAACTGTCCAGGGCTTATCCACTCACCGCTGTATGGGTCACGGTAACGCAGCAACACTTCGTAGCGCAGGCCTTCTGTACCTTCCTGCAAGGCCATCACCGGTTGATAGAACAGCTCGAAATGATCCTGCTCGACACCTTCACGTAAACGGCTGATCCATTGCAGTTGCCGCTGCTGATCCAGCAGCGCAGTATCGTCTGGATTAAACTGCTGCACTTGGTTACGGCCCTGGTGCTTGGCCAACTGGCTGGCACTATCAGCCCATTGCAGTGCAGCTTCCCAGTCGCTGACGCTAGCGTTGAGTTCCAGCAAGCCGATACTGACCTGCACCCGGAACGGCCGCCCCTGCCAGGTGAAGACGAACTGCTCGACGCAATGCCGTAGGGTTTCCGCCTGCTGTTGCGCGGCCTGGTGGTTACTCTCGCGCAGCAGCACGGCGAATTCGTCACCGCCAATACGGGCCAGCTCAGCATGCTCTGGCAGATGGTGGCGCAGGTGACTGGCCAGTTGCCGCAATAACTGATCGCCCGCTGAATGGCCACAGAGATCATTGACCTGCTTGAACTGATCAAGATCAAGGCTCAGCAGATGGCTGAAACGTCGCTTGCCCTGGCCGTTGAGGCTTTCACGCAACAAGCGCTCCAGCTCACGACGGTTGAGCAGGCCAGTCAGTGAATCATGGGCGGCCAGGTAGTGCAGACGCTCTTCCAGCGCACGACGCTCGCTCAGGTCAACGACGATGCCTTCAATGCAGTCCTGGGCAGGGCGCTTATGCAGGGATAAGTACACCCAATGCAGCTGCTGATCACAGCCCAACACCTGGCACTCAAGGCTACTGGCGCGCTCGTTATCGAGCGCTGCCAGCAATTCATCCCAGTGCTGAGGGCCTAGTATCTGCTGCATGGTCAAGTCAGTCAGCGTGTCTGGCAGGGCCAGTAGCGCGCTGAAACTGGGGTTGGCCTCAAGCAGTTTGCCACTCTGGGTGCAGCGGAAAATCCCCTCGCCACTGCTGCTGAACAGCGCTTGGTATTGTTCTAGATTACCCAGCGCCTGAGCCTGGCTGTGCAGCAAGGCACGGCGGATTTGCTCCAGTTGTTTATCAAGGATGGCGGCGAATATCAGGATGCTCAGCACCGGCAAGTAAGCGTGCATGTAGTTGAAACCTGGCGGTAAGGGGACCGCTCCGCTGCGCGCCAATGGAGCCAGCAGCATCAGCAGCGACGCTGAACTCCAGCACAGTAAGTAGCCGATGGCGTAGGGCCGACGCTGGCGTACCCCGAGCATCAGCAGTAACAGTTGGAATGCCCCGGTCAGCAGGATCAGTACATTCAGCGCCTGGTAGGAGCGGTAATCGCCGTAACTGCCAATGGTCCAGCCGCTGACCAGCAGGATCAGCGCAAACAGCGTGTGGCTCAGCCAACGTAGCCGCCCCAACTCAAGCTTCAGTGCGCTGACAAGAAACAGGCTGCTAAAAATCAGCATGCCGGGATTGGTCAGGTTGGCCAACTGGGTCGACAGCCAGACCCACTGTGGCGCCAACAGGCTGGTGACGCCATGCAGGCTGGCGTTGTACAACGTAACGCTGACCAGGGTCAGGCAGAACCACACCAACGTCGGTTCACGCAGAGTGCTGAAACGCACCAGAAAGAACAGCGTAAGGCTGAGCAGCGCACCCAGCAGCAGGCCGCTACGCATCCAGTGCTCGGCCAGCAATAAAGAGCTTTGCTCAGCTGCCACCAGCTGCATCGGCACGCTCACCCCTGAACCGCTTTGTACCCGCAGCAACAGGGTGTGCGGGCCTTGGCCGAGACGCGGCAAGTTGAGCAGAAAGTGCGGTGACGGCACGCCCCGCTCTAGAAAGGCTCGATGGTCGCCGCTGTAAAAAGGCGCAATCAAACGCTCACGGTCATACAGCCAGACTTCAATGTCGTCGAGAAAGGGCCGATCGATAATCAGGTCGAGGCGCTCAGCCACTGGCGCATCAAGACGGAAGGCCAGCCACCAGGCACTGGCCGAGTAGCCCAGGCGCGGCACGCCATCGACTGGTTTACCCTCGCCAGCAATACGCTGGTACACCTCAGCGGCGGTCAGGTAACCGCTGGGATCTTCCAATACCAGGCTTGCGGGTACGTCCACCGGTTGCTTGAGCTGCTCGTTACTGAGCACCAGCAATGGCACATCTGCATGCACAGACACGCTACCCAGCACACAGCCAAGCAACAGAACCAACAGAGGAAGATTGAACAGACGGAACATTCTGGCGCCTCAATAAACTGCGAGGTGCGCCAGGGTTCTGAGTGAACACGCCCCGCCGGCTAGGGCGAGTTGACGCTCAGGGATTCTAGCTGAGAACCGCTGACTTGATTGCGCTTACGGCCTCAGTCAATTCCAGCAGCACGCCCAGTACCGGCGGATGAAAAAACCGCACGACCAGAAAGCCCGCGACAAAGAACAGACTCAAACGCAACACCGGCAATGCTCTGGCTAACGAGTATTGGCCGACACCGCCTTAAATGTATAAGACCTGTACAACTTATTAGGTAATAATCTTCTGCCTTACCGCGTAACAAAACCCCATAGGCACTCTCTATAGTGACTTCACAGGGCTGGCGAAACTCAGCCTGCTGCGCCAACTCGGCGCCCCGCATTAAGGAATCAACTGTGCACGCTATGCTGCCATTGCTCGACCAACTGGCCTTTCCGGCAATCCGCCGCGGCCCGCTGGAAGCGCTGCAGATCAACCTAACCTACCGCTGTAACCAGCGCTGCTTGCACTGCCACGTAAACGCCGGCCCGACCCGCACCGAGGAAATGACCGACGAGAGCCTGGCGCTGCTGCATCAAGTGATCGATGCGCACCCGGTGTAGACGCTGGACCTCACCGGCGGCGCGCCGGAGATGCACCCACGCTTTCGCGAGATCGTGCTGCACGCCAGACGTGAAGGCCTGCGGGTGATCGACCGCTGCAACCTGACCATTCTCAGCGAGCCGGGCTATGAAGACCTGGCCCAGTTTCTCGCCGAACAAGGCGTGGAAGTCAGTGCCTCGCTGCCCTGTTACTCACGGGATAACGTCGACAAGCAGCGCGGTGATGGCGTGTTCGAGGCCAGTATCAAAGGCCTGCAACAGCTCAATGCCCTCGGTTACGGTCAGCCGGACAGCGGCCTGATCCTCAACCTGGTGTACAACCCGCAAGGCGCTAACCTGCCGCCACCGCAAGTCGCACTGGAAGCCGACTACAAACAGCACCTGGCGGAAGATTTCGGCATCGTCTTCAACCACCTGCTGACCATTACCAACCAGCCGATTGCACGCTTTGGCAGCACCCTGGTCAGCAAAGGCCAGTTCAACGGCTACATGCAGCTGCTGCGCGACAGCTACCGCGCGGAAAACCTCGACGCGCTGATGTGCCGCTCGCTGGTCAGCGTCGACTGGCAGGGCTACCTGTACGACTGCGACTTCAACCAGATGCTCGATCTGCCGCTACCCTTGAATGGGCAGTTGATTAGTCGTGAGCGTGCGCATTTGCGCGACCTGCTCAGCGCCACCCTCGATGGCAATTCGATCGTCACCCGCGACCACTGCTACGCCTGCACCGCCGGACAAGGTTCCAGCTGTGGCGGCTCACTGACGCCTCAAGACACTGAACAATGACTGCACTCGGCTCTTGAGCCGAGCATCCGCCGTAAAGGTGAGTGAAGCGAATACACCAGGCGCGGGCGGCTTATGCACAGCTCGTTCGCTCCGCGCCCTCGCCTGCGCCCACTAGGTTTTTAAGCGCCCTGTTGAATAAGGACAATCATGCACATGAGCAGCACTGTCGGGCTGTTTTTCTGGGGATTCCTGCTGGTCTATGGCGTGCTGATGGTGGCCCTGTCACCCCGCGCCGTGACCCTTGGCGGCTTCTTCAATGGTGAAGACAGCCAAGGTCGCAGCGCGGCGCCCTGGTTGCTGACCTCGAGCATCTTTATCAGCTGGATCTTCGCCAAATCGGTGACTAACGCCGCCAATCTTGGGGCCAGCTACGGCCTGATCGGCGGCCTGGCCTATGCCATGTACTGGTTGTCGATTCCGCTGACCGGCTTCGTTATTTACCGCCTGCGCCGGCGCTTTGCCGCCACCGGGCTGGTGAGTTTCTTGAGCAGCCATTACGGCCGTGTTGCGGCGCTGGCGTTTTCCGCCGCGATTCTGATCCGCCTGTTCAATGAGGTGTGGAGCAACACCGCGGTAGTCGGTGGTTATTACGGCGACTCCGGCAGCCTCGAATTCATTGGTGCCGCTCTGCTGTTTACCGCCGTGACCCTGGCCTACAGCCTGCGCGGCGGGCTGCGCAGCTCGATCCTCACCGATGCGGCGCAAGCGGCGATCTTTATCGTCGCGCTGATCTGGGTGCTTGGTTTGGTACTGCCGCAACATTCGCCTGCCGAGTTAGTTAGCACCAGCCACTGGGCGCTGAATGCCGGCGTTGACTTGCTGCTGGTGGCGGGCCTGCAAGCCTTCAGCTACGGCTTCCATGACCCGGTGCTGACCGATCGCGGCTTTATCAGCGAAGAAAAAACCATGCGCCGCTCCTTCGTGATTGCCGGCGTGCTGGGCTTCTTCGCCATCCTCGCGTTCAGCCTGATCGGCGTGCATGCACAACTCACCGGCCTGGCCGCCTCGGACAACGTGCCCGCTGCCCTGGCCAAGACCATGGGCATCGGCGCGTTGATGGTGATGACCGTGGTGATGGTCTCCGCTGCGGGCTCAACGCTGGACTCAACCTTCTCCAGCCTGGCCAAGCTGGCCGGCCGCGAGCTGCCTAAGCTGGCCGGCCGTGATCTGGGCCAGAAGGCCATCGGCGTCGGTATGGCGGTGATGGTGGTCTTCGCCTTGCTCGGCAACCTTCCGATGATTGCCGGCACCGACATCCTCAAGGCCACCACTATCAGCGGCACCATGGTCATCGGTCTGGCTCCAGTGTTTATCCTGCATGGCCTGACCACGCCCACCCGCCTGGGTTTCCACCGGAGTTTCTGGACTGGCCTGGGCTTGGGCGTTGCCCTGACGCTGGGTTGGATACCGCAGAGCTGGGCCATCGGTGACGGCAAATATGCCCTGCTGCTCGGTACCAACCTGTATGGCTTGGGCTTGTGCGTGCTGGGTTACCTGATTCCCGGCTGGTTTAACACTCACCAGCAAGGAGCCGCCTGATGCGGGCCGGTCGTGATTGTCCGCTGGACTACCGCCTGGGGCGGGACGCCTTTAGTGGCTCACCGCTGTTTGAGTGTGAAGCCCTGTATGTGGTCGGTGGCCTGTACGGTAACCGTCAGGCGCTGGCCGCGCTGGAGAAGCGTTTAGCGGCCGAGCCAAATGCGCGCGTGGTGTTCAACGGTGATGCCCATTGGTTTGACCGTGAGCCCGCGCTCTTCCAGCAGATTGAACAGGGCGTGAGTCCACACCTGGCGCTGCGCGGCAATGTCGAAACCGAACTGGGTCGCGTGGAGAACAGCGGTGCTGGCTGCGGCTGCGCCTACCCGATGAGCGTGGACGACGCCGTGGTCGAGCGCTCCAATGCTATCCAGCTGGAGCTCAATCGCACCGTGCAAGGATTGCCTGGTATGGCCGAGCACCTAGCGGCACGGCCCAGCACTGCGCTGGTCAGTGTCGGCGGTCAGCGTGTGGCCATCAGCCATGGTGATGAGCAATCCCTGGCCGGCTGGGCTTGTTCCCGTGAAGCCATGACGGACACCGCCCGCCAGCAGCAACTGAATGCCTGGCTGCAGACGCAAAACATCCGCGTATTGGCCACCAGCCACAGCTGCGCCGCCGTGGCGTTGAACCTTGCGCATGGCGCGTTGATCAATAACGGCGCGGCCGGCCTGCCCAATTTTAGCGGCGGTCGTTATGGCCTGATCAGCCGCATCGCCACTACGCCACACCCGGCGGCACTCTATCGCTGCCAACGTGATGGGCTGTTTATCGAAGCCCTGCCACTGAACTATGACCACCCTGCTTTTCTCGCCGACTTCGACCGCCAGTGGCCCGACCACAGCCCGGCGGCGCAGTCTTATCGCTCGCGCATTCTCGGCCACCTCACCGACCGCCCCGAAGCGGCTTTGCTGGCCGGCTTTAACTTGTGCCAAAGCCTCTGCGCCCTGGAGACACTGAACTGATGAACAGTCGCAAACTCGCCCTGATGGGCGTGATTCTCGCCCTACTGGGCAGCTTCTTTATTTTCGATGTAGGCCAATACCTCAACCTCGATGCACTGAAGACCCAACAGGACGCACTTAACGCCCAGGTCAGCACCCAGCCCTGGCTGGCGGCGGGGGTGTTCTTTGTCGCCTATGTGGCCGTCACCGCGCTGTCGTTGCCCGGTGCGGCCTTGATGACCCTGCTCGCTGGCGCATTGTTCGGCCTACTGGAAGGCTTCGTGCTGGTGTCGTTCGCCTCCACCGCCGGGGCCACCTTGGCCATGCTCAGCAGCCGTTTTCTGCTGCGTGACTGGGTACAGGTGCGCTTTGGTCAGCGCCTAGCCAGCATCAATGCCGGAGTCGAGCGCGAAGGGGCGTTCTACCTGTTCGCCCTGCGCCTGGTGCCGCTGTTTCCGTTCTTCCTGATCAACCTGGCCATGGGCCTGACCCGCTTGCCGGTGCGCACCTACTGGTGGGTCAGCCAGCTAGGCATGTTGCCGGGCACCCTGGTGTTCGTGAACGCCGGACGTGAACTGGGCCAGCTGGAGTCACTGTCCGGCATCCTCTCGCCGGGTCTGCTTGGCGCCTTTGTCTTGCTCGGGGTGTTCCCGCTGATCGCGCGCAAGCTGCTCGGCCTGATCAAGGCACGCCGGGTTTACGCCGGCTGGGACAAACCGAAAAGCTTCGACCGCAACCTGGTGGTGATTGGCGCCGGTGCTGGCGGGCTGGTCAGCTCGTATATCGCCGCGGCGGTAAAAGCCAAGGTCAGCCTGATCGAAAAGCATCAGATGGGCGGCGACTGCCTGAACACCGGCTGCGTGCCCTCCAAGGCGCTGTTGCGCTCGGCCAAACTGGCCAACGAACTGAAGAAAGGCGAAGCCCTGGGCTTCACCGGTGTGCAGGGGCAGGTGGACTTTGTGGCGGTGATGGAACGTATCCAGCGGGTGATCGCTGATATCGAGCCGCATGACTCGGTGGAGCGTTACAGCGGCCTGGGCGTGGATGTCATCCAAGGCGAGGCGAAGATCCTCACGCCCTGGACGGTCGAGGTCAATGGCCAGACCCTGAGCAGCCGCAACCTGATCATCGCCGCCGGCGCACGGCCGTTCGTGCCGGATATTCCCGGCCTCGATCAAATGCGCGCCTACACCTCCGACAGCATCTGGACCCTGCGCCAGCAACCGCGCTGGCTGCTGGTGCTGGGCGGCGGGCCGATTGGCTGCGAGCTGTCGCAGGCCTTCCAGCGCCTCGGCAGCCAGGTGATTCAAGTGGAGCGCGGCGGCCGCTTGCTGCCCCGCGAAGACGCCAATGCCAGCGAAGCGGTAATGGCCAGCCTGCGCGCCGACGGTGTCGACCTGCGCCTGCGCCATCAGGCCGAGCGCTTTGAGGTGAGCGACGGCGAAACCCGCATGATTGCCCGCAACCTGGACACCGGCGAACCGGTGACCATCGCCTTTGACTGCCTGCTACTGGCCCTCGGCCGTAAAGCCAATGTCAGTGGCTACGGCGCCGAAGAACTGGGCCTGACCGTACGCGACAACGGCACCCTGGAAACCGACGAATACCTGGCCACGCGCTACCCCAATATTTTTGCGGTGGGCGATGTCACCGGGCCGTATCAGTTCACCCACGTGGCCGCGCACCAAGCCTGGTACGCCGCAGTCAACGCGCTGTTTTCCGGCTTCAAACGCTTTAAGGCCGATTACCGGGTGATTCCGCACTGCACCTTCACCGACCCGGAAGTGGCACGCGTCGGCCTCAGCGAGGGCGAAGCCCAGGCGCAAAACACCGCCTATGAAGTTACCCGCTACGGCATCGACGACCTCGACCGCGCCATCGCCGACGAAGCCGCCCATGGTTATGTGCAGGTGCTTACCGAACCCGGCAAGGACCGTATTCTCGGGGTGACCATAGTCGGCGAGCACGCCGGTGAACTGCTCACCGAATACGTGCTGGCGATGAAGTACAACCTGGGCCTGAACAAGATTCTCGGCACCATCCACAGCTACCCGACCATGAGCGAGGCGAACAAGTACGCCGCCGGCGAATGGAAGCGTGCACATGCCCCACAAAGGCTGTTGCGCTGGGTTGAGCGCTTCCACAACTGGCGGCGCAGCTGATGCGCGCCTTAGCGCTGGGCCTGCTGCTCGCCGCACCGCTGGCCCAGGCGGAGAACCTGCTGACGCCCTGGACCGCCGGGCCGCCCGCTGCGGCATGGTCGACGCCATGGAAGCTGGCAGACATTCCCAAACTCAAACCCTCTGAGCGCACGCTGGTTGAATTAAACGGCCAGCACGCATTGCGGATCAAAGCCGATGCCGCCGCCGGCGGACTGGTGCATCCATTGAGCTTGTCCGGCGAGCAAGCCTGGCAACTGAGCTGGCAGTGGCGTACGGAGCAAAAACTGGACAAAGCCCGCTTCGCCACCCGCGAGGGCGACGACTACGCCGCGCGGGTCTATGTGCTGCTGGATTACCCGCTGGACACGCTGAGCTTCGTCGACCGGCAGAAGCTGCGCCTGGCGCGAACCTTCTTCGACCCCGATCTGCCGGCCGCGACCTTGAGCTACGTCTGGGATAACCGTGAGGCGCCCGGCACGCATGCCCGCAGCGCTTATACCGAAACAGTGGAGATGCTAGTGCTGCGCGGCCCGGAAGCGCCGCTGGGCGAATGGCTGGAGGAGTCGCGCGATCTGCGCGCCGACGCCACCGCCGCCTTCGGCAGCGCGCCACACAAAATCCTCGGTGTGGTGTTTGCCGCCGACAGCGACAACACCGGCGAGTCGCTGACCAGCTACTTTGCCCAGCCGCAGTTGCACGGCAAGCCCTGACAGCTGCAGCCACAGCCCGTACCATAGCCCCTCATCGTTTGACTCATGGATGCGCGCGTTTGAGCAATCACTATGACCTGCTGTTGATCGGTGCCGGCCATGCCCACCTCGGCGTCTTGCGCCGTTGGGCCTTGGTCGAGCGGCCACCGGGGCGTATCGCCCTGATTAGCCCTGGACCGGTGGCGTGGTATTCCGGCATGTTGCCGGGCCTGCTGGCCGGGCGGCATAGCGCCGCAGATTGTCAGGTGGAACTGCAGGCGCTGTGCCGCGCGGCCAAGGTCGAGCTGATCATCAGCCCGCTAGAAAGCCTCTCCGCCGCCCAGCAACAGGTGCAGCTGGCTGATGGCCGCACCTTAGATGCGAGCTGGCTGTCGCTGAATGTCGGCGCGCAAATCAGCACACCGCCGCAGCAAGGCGAGGCCATGCAACTGCTGGCAGTAAAACCCTTTGATCGGTTTATCCGCGGCTGGCAGCAATGGCAGGCCACAGCCAAGCCCATGGCGATTCTCGGTGGCGGTGCCGCGGGGGTCGAGTTGGCCCTGGCGTTGGCCGACAAGGTGCCGCAATTATCGCTGTTCTGCGCCGGCCACCTGCTCGATGGTTTGTCGCCTGGGGTACGCCTGCGGGCGCTGGGCCATCTGCGCCAACACGCCGTGGAAGTCCGCGAAGACTGCCCGATCAGCCGCATCGACAACGACCGCCTGCTCAGCGGCAATGCGCCGGTCTGGCGCGGTCAACGACTGTTACTGGCCAGCGGGGCCGAGGCGTTTGCCTGGCCAGCACACAGCGGCCTGGGCTGCGATGAACGCGGCTTTGTACTGATTGCGCCAACGCTACAGAGCTACACCCACCCGACCATTTTCGCCGTGGGCGACTGCGCCAGCCTGCCCGGTGCACGCAAGAGCGGGGTCTACGCGGTGCGCCAAGGCCCGGTGCTCGCCGCCAATCTGCATGCCGCGCTGCGCGGTCTGCCGCTCAAGCGCTACCGCCCGCAACGGCAGAGCCTGGCGTTGTTGGCTACCGGCGATGGTGGCGCGCTGCTCGACTGGCATGGTTACAGCGCCGGCGGCCAGTGCTATGGCCGCTGGAAGGACTATCTGGATAAGGGCTTTATCCAGCGTCACCGTTTTTAACGGCTCGGCGCAGGCAGCGCGGGCAGCTCAATGCCGCACTGGCGTTGTTTAAAGTTGAATTTTCACGGCATGCAGCGACTCTTACCCAGTACATCACTCAGGCCGCGCACTGTGGCTATTCGCCCACAAGGAGCACGCAATGAAGATTCTGCTGGTACTGACCTCCCACGACCAACTCGGCGACACTGGGCACAAGACCGGTTTCTGGCTGGAAGAATTTGCCTCGCCTTATTACGTATTCAAGGACGCCGGCGCGCAGCTAACCTTGGCCTCGCCTAAGGGCGGCCAACCACCGCTCGACCCGACTAGCGACGCCAAAGACGCCCAAACCGCCGCCACCGAACGCTTCAAGGCAGACCCTGCCGCGCAACAAGCGCTGGCCAATACCGTGCTGTTGAGCCAGGTAAAGGCCGATGATTTCGACGCGGTGTTCTATCCGGGTGGTCACGGCCCACTGTGGGATTTGGCCGAAGACCGCCACTCCATCGCCCTGATCGAACGCTTTCACGCGCAAAACAAGCCAGTGGCGGCGGTCTGCCACGCGCCGGGCGTGTTGCGTCATGTCAAAGCGACCAACGGCCAGCCTCTGGTTAGCGGCAAAAAGGTCACCGGCTTCAGCAACAGCGAAGAAGCCGCGGTGCAACTGACCGAGGTGGTGCCGTTTTTGGTGCAAGACATGCTCATCGTCAATGGCGGTCACTACTCCAGCGTCAACGACTGGCAGAGCCATGTAAAAGTCGACGGGCTGTTGATCACCGGGCAAAACCCGGCCTCCTCGGACGCCACCGCCGAAGCGCTGATGACACTGCTGAACAGCCCTAAACGCTAAACACACTGGCGCTCAGGCGGCCGTTGTCGTAAATCGGCCGCCACGCCACCTGAACGCCGCCAGAGGTAACCTCGAGCATGCAACTCAACGCCGATTTCAGCCAACGGGCGCTGGTGCGCCCTGACGACAGTCCTTGGCTGGCATCACCTATGCCCGGTGTAGAACGGCGCATGCTCGACCGGATTGGCGAGGAACTGGCGCGGGCGACCTCCATCGTGCGTTATGCGGAAAACTCGCATTTCAGCGCCCATCAGCATCCAGGCGGCGAGGAGTTTCTGGTGCTTGAAGGGGTGTTTTCCGATGAGCGCGGCGACTACCCCGCCGGCACCTATGTGCGTAATCCGATAGGCAGCCAGCACGCGCCGTTCAGCCGCGACGGCTGCACGATCTTCGTCAAACTCATGCAGTTTGATGCGGCAGATGACCAGCACGTGGTGATCGACAGCAACCACGCCGAGTGGCTGCCTGGTCTGGTGCCAGGGCTGCGCGTGTTACCGCTGCACCAGCACGGCACTGAGCATGTGGCGCTGGTACGTTGGGCGCCCGGCACTCGCTTCAACCGCCATCGACATTGGGGCGGCGAGGAAATTCTGGTGCTGGAGGGCACCTTTCAGGATGAGTTCGGCGATTACCCGGCGGGCAGCTGGCTGCGCAGTCCACACTTGTCAGAGCACACCCCGTTCAGCGAGCAAGGCTGCCTGATCTGGGTAAAAACCGGGCACCTGGCCGATTAACCAGCACCAGCCGCAGGCGCGCAATGACGAAACCTGGGCATGGCTGGCCGAGCGACGTAATGGTTAAACCGAGCAAATACCCCATTGATTGTTTAGCCACGCCACAACCAAGCATGTGAAAAATCAGATTTAACCCATGCTTTAGCCTGTGTGAATCTGCTGGCCATGTGTTCTTCCAGCGCCTTTTCGCTCACCTCCGCCTGCATCGCGCAGCTGTCTAAACGGCACTATTGCGCCGTGCAGCAGAGCAACGCCGCGCTGCCACAAACCCTGGCCTTCTGGGCGTTGTGGCATTGCCGCCACGCGCGCCCGCCGGACGTTCTGCGCACCGCCCTCTGATTGCCTGGCAGCCAGCACCGCTGGTTGCCGACGCTGAGCCCTGTCCGCTCAAGCACCCGCCAGCCGTACCCAGGAAGCTGCTTATGAATGCCGCCACCCAGCCCGTAATACCCGCTGCCGAACGTTGCCCGTCCTATTACAGCGCCAGCCTCAATGAGGAAACCGATTACCCGACCCTGCAGGGTGAGGTCAGCGTCGATGTAGTGATCATCGGCGGCGGCTTTACCGGCGTCGCCTCCGCTGTGGAGCTGGCCGAACGCGGCCTGAAAGTGGCGATTGTCGAAGCCAACAAAATTGGCTGGGGCGCCACCGGACGCAATGGCGGCCAGGTCACCGGCAGCCTGTCCGGCGATGCGGCGATGAGCAAGCAAATGCGCAACACCTTGGGTGAGGAGGTCGAGGATTTCATCTGGCACCTGCGCTGGCGCGGCCACGCCATCATCAAGAACCGGGTGGAGAAGTACGGTATTCAGTGCGATCTCAAACACGGCCACCTGCACGCGGCGATGAAGCCGGTGCACATGCATGAACTGGAGGCCACACACGCCGAAGCCGTGCGCCGGGGCATGGCCGCTGACGTGACCCTGCTCGACCGCGACGGCGTGCGCAGCCACCTGGCCAGCGACCTGTACAACGGCGCATTGAAGAACACCCGCAACATGCACCTGCACCCGCTGAATCTGTGCATCGGTGAAGCCAAGGCCGCCGCCAGTTTGGGCGCGTTGATCTTCGAGCACTCCGAGGTGCTGGAGATTGTTCATGGGGCCAAACCGGCGGTGGTCACCGCGCAAGGGCGAATCAACGCCAAGCAGGTGCTGCTGGCCGGCGATGTGTACCACAAGCTGGAGCCGAAAAAGCTCAAGGGCATGATCTTCCCGGCCATGGGTGGCATCGTCACCACCGCACCGCTGGGTGAGTTAGCCGAGCAGATCAACCCGCAGGACCTGGCCGTGTACGACTGCCGCTTCGTCCTCGACTACTACCGCCTGACCGCCGACAAGCGCCTGCTGTTCGGCGGTGGCTGTAATTACTCAGGGCGTGATTCGCGTGATATTGCCGCCGAGCTGCGCCCTGGCATCGAGCAGACCTTCCCACAGCTCAAGGGTGTAGCCATTGATTTTCAGTGGAGCTGCGCCATGGGCATCGTGATGAACCGCATCCCGCAGCTGGGCAAGCTCTCGGACAACGTCTGGTACTGCCAGGGCTACTCCGGCCACGGCATCGCCACCACCCACATCATGGGCGAGATCATGGCCAACGCCCTGACCGGCACGATGGGCCACTACGACACCTTCGCCGCCTGCAAACATATCAAGGTGCCGCTCGGTGACGTGTTCGGCAACCCGATGCTGGCGGCAGGCATGTGGTACTACCAGATGCTGGAAAAGCTGCGCTAACAGGCTGCTTGGCGCAGACGGGCGAGGTCGAGGATTTCGATCTCGCCATAGGTCAGGCGCACAATGCCCTGGCCTTCGAGCTCTTTGAGGATCTGGTTGGTGGTTTGCCGGGAGATCGCCAGCATCAGCGCCAACTGCTCTTGGGGCAGATGGATGACCCGGCGCGGCTCACCTTCGCCGTAATTTTCGGCCATCATCAGCAGCCGTCGGGCCAGGCGCGGGGCCGCCGGCAGCAGGCTCATTTCTTCCAGGGCAATAAACGCCAGGCGGCCGCGGAACTGGGGATGCCCGAGTCCACCCTGCGCTGGAAGATCAAGCACCTCGGCATCGAATTCAGAGCTTAGAGCCCCGATCGCATCCGCGATCAAACTTGTACGGGGG
>JAWWDH010000030.1:0-15401 GCA_033720015.1 Pseudomonas sp. | reverse complement strand
TTGGTATCCGTCAGTGAGCATCTGCTCGGGCCCGGTGGTTTGACCATTGACCACCTGCCCGCTGTCTTGGCTGAATTGGCCGGGCCGGGGATTGATGCGGCTGACCTGTACTTTCAGAGCCAGGTTTCGGAAACCTGGGCGCTGGAAGATGGCATCGTCAAGGAAGGCAGCTTCAACCTTGACCAGGGTGTCGGCGTGCGCGCGCAGTCGGGTGAGAAAACCGGCTTTGCCTACAGCAACGCGATCACCGCTGATGCCCTGAGCCAGGCTGCACGCGCTGCGCGCTCGATTGCTCGGGCTGGGCAAAGTGCCCGCGTGCAGGCCTTCAATAGCCCGCTGGTCAAGCCGCTGTATGCTCAGGACAACCCGCTGGATGTGCTGGGGCGGGCGGAAAAGGTCGAGCTGCTCAAGCGCATCGATGTCGCCACCCGCGCCCTCGATCCACGTATTCAGCAGGTCTCGGTCAGCCTGGCGGGCGTCTGGGATCGCATTCTCGTCGCGGCTGCTGACGGCAGCCTGGGGGCCGATATCCGGCCGCTGGTGCGCTTCAATGTCAGCGTGATCGTCGAGCAAAACGGTCGCCGCGAGCGTGGCGGTCATGGCGGCGGCGGGCGCACCGATTACCGTTATTTCCTTGAGCAGACCAGCAATAACGAAGAGCGCGCCATGGGCTATGCCCGTGAGGCGCTACGCCAGGCGCTGGTTAACCTGGAAGCGATTCCTGCACCCGCTGGCAGCATGCCGGTGGTGATGGGCGCGGGCTGGTCCGGCGTGCTGCTGCACGAGGCGGTCGGGCATGGCCTGGAGGGCGACTTCAATCGCAAGGGCAGTTCGGCCTACAGCGGCAAAATGGGCGAGAAAGTCGCCTCCAGCCTGTGCACCATCGTCGATGACGGCACCTTGTTTGAGCGCCGCGGCTCACTGAGCATGGACGATGAAGGCACCCAAACCCAGTGCACCACGCTGATCGAAAACGGTGTGCTCAAGGGGTATATGCAGGACAAGCTGAACGCGCGCCTGATGGGCGTGGCGGCTACGGGTAACGGCCGGCGCGAGTCTTATGCGCACCTGCCGATGCCGCGCATGACCAACACCTACATGCTGGCGGGCGAGAGCGACCCGGAAGAGATCATCCGCTCGGTGAAGAAGGGCATCTATTGCGCCAACCTCGGCGGCGGCCAAGTCGACATCACCAGCGGCAAGTTCGTCTTCTCTACCAGCGAGGCCTACCTGATCGAGGACGGCAAGATCACCGCGCCGGTCAAAGGTGCAACCTTGATCGGCAATGGCCCGGAAGCTATGAGCAGGGTGTCAATGGTCGGTAACGACCTGGCTTTGGACAGCGGCGTGGGCACCTGCGGCAAGGATGGCCAGTCAGTGCCGGTAGGCGTTGGCCAGCCGACGCTGAAGATTGATGCGATTACGGTGGGTGGGACAGGGAGCTGACAGTTGCTGCAAGGCCGTAGGATGGGTTAGCCGAAGGCGTAACCCATCATGGCTGAGAGGCCTAGCGCAAGCCGCGTTGCGCTTCATCCAGTTCACGGATGTATTTGAAGATTTTGCGTGAAGCCGCCGGTGCTTTGTTCTGTGCCAGTTCGTGTTGCGCTTGGCGGATCAGTTGGCGCAGGTGTTGGCGGTCAGCCTCGGCATACTCGCCGACAAAGGCCTCCAGGGTGTCATCGTTACCGTTGATCAAACGGTCGCGCCAACGCTCCAGGTTATGGAAGCGTTCGTTGTACTGACGTGTGGAAGCATCCAGCTGGTCAAGCAGGGTCAGGATGGCTTCGATGTCCTGGTCGCGCATCAGTTTGCCGATGAACTGCACATGGCGTTTTTTCGCCGCATTGGCGGTGTGCTTGGGCGCTTCAGCAAGTGCGCGGCGCAGCTCGTCGGTCAGCGGAAGCTTGTTCAGCAGATCAAGCTTCAGGGTGGTCAGGCGTTGCCCCAAGTCTTGTAACGCATGAAACTCGCGTTTGACTTGGGTTTTACTCTTCTCGCCGGAGAAGTCGTCAAGGTATTCAGACATGGTGGCGGTCCAGTGGAAAACGCCGCCATGATAGCAGCAAGTTTCCAGCTGTAAGCGTCTGGCCTGTGTGGTCGCGCTTGCCGCTTATCGTTCAGGAGTTTTTATGAGTGCAGTAGACATCGTCGGGCCCCAGGCCGTGCCGTCATTACAGGCGCAGGTGGAGCAGATTATTGCCGAAGCGAAAAAGCAGGGTGCCAGCGCCTGCGAGGTGGCTGTATCCGTGGAGCAGGGTTTGTCCACCACGGTGCGCCAGGGCGAAGTGGAAACGGTTGAGTTCAACCGTGACCAGGGTTTTGGCATCACCCTGTATGTCGGTCAGCGCAAGGGCTCGGCGAGCACCTCTGCCAGTGGTGAGGCGGCGATTCGCGAAACGGTCGCGGCGGCCTTGGCGATTGCCAAGCACGCCTCCGAGGATGAATGCGCCGGGCTGGCCGATGCCGGGCTGATGGCTCGCGAGTTGCCGCAGCTGGATCTGTATCATGCCTGGTCGATCACCCCGGAGCAGGCCATCGAGCAAGCGCTGAGCTGCGAGGCTGCAGCCTTTGCCGCGGACCAGCGGATCAAGAACGCCGATGGCACCACCCTCAATACCCATCAGGGCTGCCGGGTGTATGGCAATAGTCATGGTTTTGTCAGCGGTTATGCCAGTACGCGTCACAGCCTGAGCTGCGTAATGATCGCCGAAGCGGACGGGCAGATGCAGCGTGACTACTGGTACGACGTCAACCGCCAGGGTGAGCTACTGGCGGATGCCGGCAGCATTGGCCGCCGCGCTGCCGAGCGCGCCGTGAGTCGTCTTGGCGCGCGCCCGGTGCCCACCTGTGAAGTGCCGGTGTTGTTTGCCGCAGAATTGGCGGGAGGCTTGTTTGGCAGCTTTCTGGCGGCTATTTCCGGTGGCAACCTGTACCGTAAGTCATCATTTCTTGAGGGGACGTTGGGACAACAACTGTTTCCCGAGTGGCTGACAATCGATGAGCGTCCACATATTCCACGCGCACTGGGCAGTGCCGCCTTCGATGGTGACGGCCTGGCGACCTATGCCAAATCGTTTGTCGAGCGCGGCGAGTTGCAGTCCTATGTGCTGGGGACCTATTCCGGGCGCAAGCTGGGCATGCCGAGCACCGCCAACTCCGGTGGCGTGCATAACCTGTTCGTCAGCCATGGTGATGAAGATCTGCAGGCGCTACTCAAGCGTATGGGTCGCGGTCTGCTGGTTACCGAGCTGATGGGCCAGGGGCTGAATATGGTCACAGGCGATTACTCGCGCGGCGCCGGCGGTTACTGGGTGGAAAACGGTGAAATCCAGTTCCCGGTGCAAGAAGTCACCATTGCCGGCAACTTGCGTGACATGTTCAAGCAGATTGTCGCGGTGGGCAGTGATCTGGAGCTGCGCAGTAATATCCGTACAGGTTCGGTGCTGATCGAGCGCATGACGGTGGCCGGTAGCTAAGCGTGATGGCACAAAAAAGGGCTGCCCATTTAGCTGGGCAGCCCTTTTTATTGCAGGCGGTTTACTCGCCCTCATCGAAGTAGTTGTTGATCAACTCGCTTAGCGCGTGCAGCGCTTCAGCATCCTGCTCGCCTTCAGTATGCAGGTGCACGCCAGTGCCTTTACCGGCGGCGAGCATCATCACCGCCATGATGCTTTTGCCATCAACCAGGCTGTCGGCGCTGCGGCCGACTCTGACCTGGCAAGGATAGCGCCCGGCAACGCCAACAAATTTGGCTGCGGCACGGGCATGCAGGCCAAGCTTGTTGATAATGATGATTTCGCAGGCGGGCATCGCGGCAATTCCTTAACTGAGGTCGCGGTGGCGAATCTGGACGTTTTTCAGGATGGGCTTGAGGGTTTCACCCAAGCGATTGGCCAGGTACACCGAGCGGTGGTGGCCGCCGGTACAGCCTATCGCCACCGTGACATAGGCGCGGTTGCTGGCGGCAAAGCGCGGTAGCCATTTGGTCAGGTAGGCGAGGATGTCCTGGTACATGTCTTCGACATCGGCCTGGGCCGTGAGGTACTCGACCACCGGCTGATCCAGCCCAGAAAAATCACGTAAATCCGGCTTCCAGTAGGGGTTGGGCAGGCAGCGCACGTCGAATACCAGGTCGGCATCCACTGGCATGCCGCGCTTGAAACCAAAGGACTCGAGCAGAAATGCGGTGCCTGGCTCGGGCTGGTTGAGCAGGCGCAGTTTGAGGCTGTCGCGCAGCTGGTACAGGTTGAGGTGAGTGGTGTCGATCTTCAGGTCGGCCAAGTCGATGATTGGCCCCAGCAGTGCGCTTTCATCGGCGATGGCTTCAGCCAGCGAGCGACTCTCGTTGGTCAGAGGGTGACGTCTGCGGGTTTCCGAAAAGCGCTTGAGCAGGGTTTCTTCGTCGGCGTCCAGGTAGAGCACATCACACTTGATGTGCCGGGCGCGAACTTCTTCGAGCAGCTCGGGGAAGCGCTTGAGATGGCTCGGTAAGTTGCGCGCATCGATGGATACGGCGACCTGCGGATGCAGCAGCTCAGTATGCAGCAGGGCGCGCTCAGCCAGCTCAGGCAGCAGCCCGGCGGGCAGGTTGTCGATGCAGTAGAAACCGTTGTCCTCGAGTACATCGAGGGCCGTGCTCTTTCCGGAGCCGGAACGACCGCTAACGATGATCAGGCGCATGCTCAGGCTCTATTGAGTTGGCTTTGTATGTCGACGACCACTTGATACAAGGTTTCGCTGCTTTCGGCTTGGCGCAGGCTGGCGCGTACATCGCTGCGGTCGAGCATGCTGGCGATCTGCCGAAGCAATTCTAGGTGAGCATCAGTGGCGGCTTCTGGTACCAGCAGCACAAACAGCAGGTCGACTGGCGCGCCGTCGATGGCGTCGAAGTCCACTGCTGCGTCCAGGCGCAGTAAGGCGCTGATCGGTGCGGTACAACCCGGCAGGCGGCAGTGCGGAATGGCAATGCCATTGCCAAAGCCGGTCGAACCGAGTTTTTCACGGGCAATCAGGCTTTCGAAAATATCTTGGCCGTCCAGGTCAGGCAGCTCGCGCGCCACCAGGTTGGCAATCTGTTCGAGAACACGTTTTTTGCTGCCGCCCGGCACGTTCACCAAGGAACGGCCGGGGGTCAGGATGGTTTCAAGTCGGATCATAGGAGATAGACGACGTCAGCGGGACATGGCGCCCTGTTGACGATCGAGCTGTTTTTCCTTGTATTTGATGAGTTGTCGATCGAGTTTGTCAGTCAGTAAATCGATGGCGGCGTACATGTCGTTATGCTCGGCATTGGCGACCACTTCACCGCCTGCAATATGCAGGGTCGCTTCGATTTTCTGCTTGAGTTTCTCGACCTCCATGATGACTTGTACGTTGGTGATCTTGTCGAAGTGGCGTTCTAATCGGCCGAGTTTTTCGCCGATATAGTCGCGCAGGGCGTCGGTCACATCCAGCTGGTGTCCACTGATGTTGACTTGCATACCGCTTTCTCCTTGTTACCGTGTGTAAGAGGCAGGCGAGAGGCCTACCGCCGGAACACTGTGGCATGGAAGACGTAGGCAGAACGTATCAAGGATTTACGCTGATTGCTTGTTAGCCGTAAGGCTGTGAGCGAAAAGACCTGGCCTGACGTGTTCTGCGCGGTGCGATCTGTCTTCCTTGTTCTGCCGCCTAAATCAATCGTTTGCGCTCGCTGGAGGGCGCTATGCCGAGGGACTCACGGTATTTGGCGACCGTGCGGCGAGCGACTTGAATGCCTTGTGCCTCCAGTAGACCAGCGATCTTGCTGTCACTCAACGGCTTTTTCGCATTTTCCGCAGCGACCAGTTTTTTGATGATGGCGCGGATCGCGGTGGACGAACATTCACCGCCCTCAGAGGTGCTGACGTGGCTGGAGAAGAAGTATTTCAGTTCGTAAATACCGCGCGGGGTGTGCATGAACTTTTGCGTGGTGACCCGTGAAATAGTCGATTCGTGCATGCCGACGGCTTCGGCGATGTCATGCAGAACCAGCGGCTTCATTGCCTCATCGCCATAGTCGAGGAAGCCGCGCTGATGTTCGACAATCTGCGTAGCGACCTTCATCAGGGTTTCGTTGCGGCTTTGCAGGCTTTTGATAAACCAGCGCGCTTCTTGCAGCTGGTTGCGCATAAAGGTGTTGTCAGCGCTGGAGTCGGCGCGCTTCACAAAACCGGCGTATTGCGCATTGACCCGCAGGCGCGGCATGGCCTCCTGGTTGAGCTCCACCAGCCAGCGTTCGTTGTGTTTGCGCACGATCACGTCGGGGACTACGTATTCCGGCTCGCTGGATTCAATCTGCGAACCTGGGCGCGGGTTGAGGCTCTGAATCAGGTCGATAACCTGGCGCAGCTCATCTTCCTTGAGCTTCATGCGACGCATCAGCTGGTTGTAGTCGCGGCTGCCGAGTAGGTCGAGGTAGTCGCTGCTGAGCCGCTGGGCTTCGCTTAGCCACGGCGTGTTTGCAGGCAGCTGGCGCAGTTGCAGGAGCAGGCATTCACCGAGGTTGCGTGCGGCAATGCCAGTGGGCTCGAACTGCTGAATTCGGTGCAGCACGGCTTCGACTTCGTCGAGTTCGATGTCCAGCTCTGGATCAAAGGCCTCAACCACTTCTTCCAGGGTCTCTTCCAAATAACCCTGTTCGTTGATGCAGTCGATCAGGGTTATGCCGATCAGGCGATCCTTGTCTGACATCGGGGCCAGATTGAGTTGCCAGAGCAGGTGGCTCTGCAGGCTCTCGCCGCTGGAGGTGCGGGTGGTGAAGTCCCACTCGTCGTCATCGTTGGTGCTGCTGGGCAGGCTGCTGGCGCTGGTCTGGTAGATGTCTTCCCAGGCGGTGTCGACCGGCAGTTCGTTCGGGATGCGATCCCCCCAATCACCCTCTTCCAGGTTGTCCACGGTCTGCGTGGCTTCCTGGTAAGTGGTTTCTTGATAGGGCGTCTCGGGTTGCTCGTTGGGCGTTGCGCTTTCTGCGCCATCGGCCATGGGGTCCGAGTTGTCGAAATCATCGCCTTCTTCTTGGCGTTCGAGCATCGGGTTGGACTCCAAGGCTTCCTGGATCTCTTGTTGCAGATCCAGGGTCGACAGTTGGAGCAGGCGGATGGCCTGTTGCAGCTGCGGTGTCATCGTCAGCTGCTGGCCCATTCTCAGGACTAGCGATGGTTTCATTGCAGACCTTATTTACCGGCGTCTGTGCGCAATCCACTACAGGGCGTTTTTGAAAAACGCCACCAGGAAGCAAATTATATGCCTGACTCTAAAGGTTTTGCCTAGCCTTGGCTGCAGCAGGCTTGAGAAAAGCCGTGGTTACAGCCTGAACTCATGCCCCAGATACACTTCTTTCACGGTCTGGTTGGCCAGAATCGTCTCGGCATCACCTTCCGCAATCAGCTGGCCATCGCTGACGATATAAGCGGTTTCGCAAATATCCAGGGTTTCGCGGACGTTATGGTCGGTGATCAGTACACCGATGCCTTTAGCCTTGAGGTGGTGGATGATCTGCTTGATGTCGCCGACGGAAATCGGGTCGACGCCGGCGAACGGCTCGTCGAGCAGAATAAATTTGGGGTTGGTCGCCAGGGCGCGAGCAATTTCCACGCGACGGCGCTCGCCACCGGACAGGCTCATGCCGAGGTTGTCGCGGATATGGCTGATGTGGAATTCCTGCAGCAAACCTTCAAGTTCCTGGCGGCGTGCGGCACCGTCGAGGTCCTTGCGAGTTTCTAGGATGGCCATGATGTTGTCGGCCACGCTGAGCTTGCGGAAAATCGAGGCTTCCTGCGGCAGATAGCCGATACCGGCGCGCGCACGGCCATGCATCGGTTGATGGCTGACGTCGAGGTCGTCAATCATCACGCGGCCCTGGTCGGCTTGTACCAGGCCAACGATCATGTAGAAACAGGTGGTCTTGCCGGCCCCGTTGGGGCCCAGCAGGCCGACGATCTGTCCGCTGTCGATGCTCAGGCAGACGTCGCGCACGACCTGGCGGCCTTTATAGCTTTTGGCCAAGTGTTGGGCTTTCAATGTGGCCATTATTACTGCGCCTGCTGTTCGGCTGGTTTGTTCTTCGGCTGGATCACCATGTCGATGCGCGGGCGTGGCGCAGTGACATTAGTGCCTGTGGCGCGGCCAGCGTTAACGATCTGGCGTTGGGTGTCATAGACGATTTTCTCGCCTTCGAAGGTGTTGCCTTCCTGAATCACCTTGGCCTGATCGATCAGTACCACGCGCTCGTTGGCCATAAAGTACTGGATGGTCAGGCCATACGCTTTGACGATCTGCTTGTCGGCGGACGGTCGTTGTTCGTAGTAGGCCGGTTTGCCGACGGAGGTGAACACCTCGACATCACCCTGGGCGTTCTGGGTGATGGTCACGGTGTCGCCGGTGACCTTCATGGTGCCCTGGGTGATGACCACGTCGCCGCGATAAACCGCAACGCCTTGTTTGTCATCTAGCTCTGCGCTATCGGCCTGAATACGGATTGGCTGTTCGCGGTCGGACGGCAGAGCCCAGGCACTGGCACTTCCGAGTGCGGCGCTGAGGCTGAGTAGTAGGGGGAGGGTGTTAACGAGCCTCATGCAGACCTCTTACGTTGGACAGCAGGAGCATCCGGCCGTCATTCATGTACGCTTTCATTCCTTTTGCCGTGGTCACCCCATTGGCCGCTTCGATTCTAACGGCTTGCTGGGTTTGCGCATATTCCTTCTCGGGGAATACGGTCAGGCGGCTGGTAGTGAGGATGGTCGGGCGACCTTTGGCGTCGGTGCGCTCGACGCGCACCTGCTCGATCAATTCGACCTCTGTGCCGCCGGGCGAGACTTCGCCGCGCTCGCTACGGATTTTCCAGGGCAGTTCTGTGCCGCGGAACAGGTTCATGTTCGGGCTGGCCATCAGCGTAATGTCGCTGGCCTTGATGTGTTCGACCTTGTCGGCTGTCAGCTCGTAGTGCAGCGTGCCGTCGGCTTGGTATTGCACGGTATAGGTATTGGTAGCGTAAAAGTCGATGGCGTTGTTGGTCGCGGCATTGCCTGGCTGCTGGCTAAAGCCTTCCGGGCTGAGGTTCCAGTAGCCAAGAGCGGCCACCAGCAGGGCGACGCTGGTGAACAAGGCAATGTTAAATAGCTTGCGGGGCATGGTTGGCCTTATAGGTAAGCGGCTTGAGCGGCTTCAAGGGTGCCTTGGGCGCGCATGATCAGCTCGCAGAATTCGCGCGCGGCACCTTCGCCGCCGCGAGCACGGGTTACGCCATGGGCATGCTGACGAACAAATGCATCGGCACTGGCGACTGCCATACCCAAGCCTACACGGCGGATCACCGGCAGGTCGGGCAGATCGTCACCGAGGTAGGCGACTTGTGCGTAGTCCAGGCCCAGCTCGCCGAGCAGCTCGTCGAGTACCACCAGCTTGTCTTCGCGGCCTTGGTACAGGTGTTGAATGCCCAGGTTATGCGCACGGCGCTCAACCACTGGGGTCTTGCGGCCGCTGATGATCGCGGTGCGTACCCCGGAGTTGATCAGCATTTTGATGCCGTGGCCGTCGAGGGTGTTGAAGGTTTTGAACTCGCTGCCGTCGACGAGGAAATACAGCTTGCCATCGGTGAGTACGCCGTCGACGTCAAAGATCGCCAGCTTGATGACCTTGGCGCGCTGCAGTAGGTCCGGGTTAGTCACGTCAGTGGTCATCACATTACTCCGGCGCGCAGCAGGTCGTGCATGTTCAGTGCACCGACCGGCTGGTCGTTATTGTCGATAACCACCAGCGAACTGATCTTGTGGTCTTCCATGATTTTCAGGGCTTCTGCTGCGAGCATGTCGGCGCGGGCGGTTTTACCGTGAACCGTCATGACGTCGTCGATAACGGTCTGGCGTACGTCGATATTGCGATCCAGGGTGCGGCGCAGGTCGCCGTCGGTGAACACGCCGGCCAGGCGGCCGTCGTCTTCGGTGACTACGGTCATGCCCAGGCCTTTCTGGGTCATTTCCAGCAGGGCGTCGCGTAGCGAGGTACCGCGGTTTACGCGTGGCAGGCTGGCGCCGGCGTGCATGACATTTTCTACTTTGAGCAACAAGCGCCGGCCCAGTGCACCACCAGGGTGGGAGAAGGCGAAATCTTCGGCGGTAAAGCCGCGAGCCTCGAGCAAGGCGATGGCCAGCGCGTCGCCCAGTACCAACGAGACCGTGGTGGATGAGGTCGGCGCCAGATTCAGTGGGCAGGCTTCCTGGGCTACGCGGGCGTCCAGGTTGACTTCGGCAGCTTTGGCCAGCGGTGATTCTGGGTTGCCAGTCAGGCTGATCAGGGTAAGGCCGAGGCGTTTGATCAGCGGCAGTAGGGTGACTATTTCTGTGGTGGAGCCTGAGTTGGACAGCGCTAATACCACATCGTCGCGGGTGATCATGCCCATGTCGCCATGGCTGGCTTCGGCCGGGTGGACAAAAAAGGCGGTGGTGCCGGTGCTCGCCAAGGTGGCGGCAATCTTATGGCCGACGTGACCGGATTTACCCATGCCAACCACTACGACGCGGCCTTTGCTGGCCAGAATCAGCTCGCAGGCTTTGACGAAATCACCGTCGATACGCTGCCGCAGGTCTTCGATCGCTTCGATTTCCAAGCGAATGGTGCGCTGCGCGGACTGGATCAGGTCGGTTGACTGGCTCATGACTTCTCTGCGGCGTACGGGCTAAAAGCTGCTGATTATAACGGTAAAGGTGCGCCTGCCCAGTGTTTCCAGTTGCGAGTTGGGCGCTGGCACTCTGCGGTGCTGATCTTTGGCGACAAGATCAATCTTGGGCGGGGAGTTCCTCGATGCTATAGTTCGCGCCCATTTTCGGTAGGTTAGACGACCAATGGTGTCCTTTGTTTGGGGCTGTGCGTCAGTCAGGCAAGCATTTAGCAAGGAGTCCAGATGAGCGCCGAGAACCCGTATGCAGTCGAGCTTAAGCAACTGAGCTTTAAGCGTGGCGAGCGGGATATTTTCAAAAACGTCGATATCAGTTTTTTGCGTGGCAAGGTCACCGGCATTATGGGGCCGTCTGGCTGCGGTAAAACCACGCTGCTGCGGCTGATCGCTGCTGAGCTCAAGCCCAGCGAGGGCGAGGTGTGGGTCAATGGGGTAAACCTACCGACGCTGTCGCGCAGCGATCTGTTTGATATGCGCAAGCAGATGGGCGTGCTGTTTCAAAGTGGTGCGCTGTTTACCGATCTGGATGTGTTCGAGAACGTGGCCTTTCCGCTGCGGGTGCATACCCAGCTGCCGGAAGAGATGATCCGCGACATCGTCCTGATGAAACTGCAAGCAGTGGGCCTGCGCGGTGCCTTGGATTTGATGCCGGACGAGTTGTCGGGCGGCATGAAGCGTCGCGTTGCATTGGCGCGAGCGATTGCTCTGGACCCGCAAATACTTATGTATGACGAGCCTTTCGTAGGCCAGGACCCGATTGCCATGGGTGTTCTGGTGCGACTGATTCGCCTGCTCAGCGATGCGCTGGGCATCACCAGTATCGTGGTTTCCCATGATCTGGCGGAAACCGCGAGCATCGCCGACTACCTCTATATAGTCGGCGACACCCAAGTGTTGGGGCATGGTACGCCGGCTGAATTGATGGCCTCTGAGGATCCCCGTGTGAAGCAATTTATGCAGGGTATTCCGGATGGGCCCGTGCCGTTTCATTTTCCTGCGGCCAATTACCGCGACGATTTGCTGGGGGAGCGCTGATGCGCAAAACATCTGTGCTCGAGCGGGTGCGTCTGTTCGGGCGTGCCGGTATTGATGTGGTGGCCACGCTGGGGCGCTCCGGGCTATTTCTGCTGCGCGCGCTGTTTGGCCGCAGCTCGACCGGCAATGGCTTTCAATTGCTGGTCAAGCAGTTGTATTCGATCGGGGTGATGTCACTGGCCATCATTGTCGTGTCCGGCATCTTTATCGGCATGGTGCTGTCGCTGCAAGGCTTCAGCATCCTGGCCCAGTACGGCTCGGAGCAGGCGGTGGGGCAGATGGTCGCCCTGACCCTGCTGCGTGAGTTGGGGCCGGTGGTCACCGCCTTGTTGTTTGCCGGGCGTGCAGGGTCGGCGTTGACTGCGGAAATCGGCAACATGAAATCCACCGAGCAACTGTCGAGCCTGGCGATGATTGGCGTTGATCCGCTGAAATACATTGTTGCCCCACGGCTGTGGGCGGGTTTTATTTCGATGCCGCTGCTGGCGATGATCTTCAGTGTGGTCGGTATCTGGGGCGGGGCGATGGTCGCCGTTGACTGGCTGGGGGTTTATGAAGGCTCGTTCTGGGCCAATATGCAAAGCAGTGTTTCGTTTCCCGAAGATGTGCTCAATGGCGTGATCAAGAGCATCGTTTTTGCGTTTGTGGTGACCTGGATTGCTGTGTTTCAGGGCTATGACTGTGAGCCGACGTCGGAAGGGATTAGTCGTGCCACCACGAAGACTGTGGTGTACGCCTCACTCGCCGTATTGGGGCTGGACTTTATTCTGACCGCTTTGATGTTTGGAGATTTCTGATGCAGAACCGCACGCTGGAAGTGGGTGTCGGCTTGTTCCTGTTGGCCGGATTGTTGGCGTTGTTGTTGTTAGCCCTGCGCGTTAGCGGCTTGACCGTGGGCAGCGGTGATAATACCTACAAGGTCTATGCGCATTTTGAGAATATCGCCGGTTTGACGGTCAGATCAAAAGTGACCATGGCTGGCGTGACGATCGGCAAGGTCACCGCGATTGATCTGGACCGCAGCAGCTACATGGGGCGCGTCACTATGGTGTTGGACGATGCGGTGGATAATCTACCGGCAGATTCTACCGCCTCGATTCTGACGGCGGGCCTGTTGGGCGAGAAGTACATTGGTATTAGCGTGGGCGGCGAGGAAGAAGTGCTGCACGATGGTGGCACTATCCACGACACGCAGTCATCGCTGGTGCTGGAAGACCTGATTGGCAAATTCTTGCTCAACTCAGTCAACAAAGACCAGGCTAATTAATAGGGGAGCTGAAGATGATCAAGGCACTGCGTAACAGTCTTTTGGTTTGCTTGGCGGTCATGTCCTTTTCGCTGCTGGCCGCTCCGGCGGCCCATGATGTGGTGCAGCAGACCACCAGCACACTGTTGGCTGATCTGAAAACCAACAAGGAGCAGTACCGCACCGATCCGGGCGCGTTTTACGACGCCCTGAACAATATTCTCGGTCCGGTCGTGGATGTTGACGGCATTTCTCGCGGCGTGATGACCGTGCGTTATTCGCGTCAGGCCTCACCTGAGCAAATGCAGCGGTTTCAGGAAAACTTCAAGCGCAGTCTGATGCAGTTTTATGGCAATGCCCTGTTGGAATACAACAATCAGGATATCCGTGTGCTGCCGGTCAGCGGCCAGCAGGACCCGCGGCGCACCTCGGTCAACATGGAAATCAAGGACGGCAATGGCACGGTTTATCCGCTGTCCTACACCATGGTCAGTCAGGACGGCACCTGGAAGATGCGTAACGTGATCATCAACGGCATTAACGTCGGCAAGCTGTTCCGCGACCAGTTCTCCCAGGCCATGCAGGATAATCGCAACGACCTGGACAAGGTCATCGATAACTGGACCGAAACTGTGGCCAAGGCGCGCCAGGGGGCGGATGCATCGTGAGTCAGGCCAGTATCAGCGAGGCCTCCCCAGGTGTTTTCAGTCTGGCAGGGGTGTTGGATTACCAGACCGCCCCGGCGCTGCGTGAGCAAGGGGCGCGTTTGCTGAAGAACAGCCAGGCCGCTGTTTGCGTGCTCGACTGCAGCGCTGTGGCGAAGTCCAGCAGCGTGGGGGTGTCCTTGTTGCTGGCCTTTATGCGCGATGCCAGTGCTGCCGGTAAAAAATTAAGCGTGAGTAGCCTGCCCAAAGACATGCACGAAATTGCCGGCGTTTGTGGCCTTTTGGAAATTCTGCCACTGCAAGCGTGAGCCACTGTCGTTCTGGCTTCGGTCGGTCGGCAAGAATGCGGGGTTCGCAGGCGGGGGGCTTTTTTGTATGATGCCCGACCCGCGAGCATCTGCTCGGCTGTCGTTAATTTATGCGTTGATCGAGGTTGAGCATGCAGGCCTTAGAAGTAAAGAGTCTCCTTGAGGCTAAATTGCCGGATACCCAAGTGGAAGTTGAAGGCGAAGGCTGCAACTTTCAGCTGAACCTGATCAGTGATGAGTTGGCTGCCCTTAGCCCCGTCAAGCGTCAGCAGCAGATCTACGCCCACCTCAATGCCTGGATCGCTGATGGCAGCATCCACGCCGTGAGTATGAAATTCTTTAGCCGTGCCGATTGGGCCGCGCGCTCCTAGACCGAGAGAATCATGGACAAACTGATTATTACCGGCGGTGTGCGCCTTGATGGCGAAATCCGCATTTCCGGGGCGAAGAACTCTGCCCTGCCGATTCTTGCCGCGACCCTGCTCGGTGACGCCCCTGTCACTATCTGCAACCTGCCGCACCTGCACGACATCACCACCATGATTGAGCTGTTCGGGCGCATGGGGATCGAGCCGATCATCGACGAGAAGCTCAGCGTTGAAGTCGATGCGCGGGCGATCAAGACCCTGGTCGCGCCCTATGAGCTGGTGAAAACCATGCGCGCCTCGATCCTGGTGCTGGGGCCGATGGTTGCACGCTTTGGTTATGCCGAAGTGGCCCTGCCGGGCGGTTGCGCCATCGGCTCGCGTCCGGTTGACCTGCACATCCGTGGCCTCGAAGCCATGGGCGCGATCATTGATGTCGAGGCTGGCTATATCAAGGCCAAAGCCCCTGAAGGCGGCCTGCGTGGCGCGCACTTCTTCTTCGATACCGTCAGTGTGACCGGTACCGAAAACATCATGATGGCCGCCACCCTGGCCAAAGGCCGCAGTGTGCTGGAAAACGCTGCACGCGAGCCGGAAGTGGTCGACCTGGCCAATTGCCTGATCGCCATGGGCGCGAACATTACCGGTGCCGGAACCGACACCATCATCATTGATGGCGTTGAGCGCCTGCACGGTGCGCGTTTCAGCGTGATGCCCGACCGTATCGAAACCGGCACCTACCTAGTGGCTGCGGCGATCACCGGCGGCCGCGTCAAGGTCAAGGACACCGACCCGACCACCCTCGAGGCGGTGTTGTCCAAGCTTCAGGAAGCCGGCGCTGAAGTCACCTGTGGCAATGACTGGATCGAACTCAATATGCACGGCAAGCGGCCTAAGGCCGTGAACCTGCGCACGGCTCCGTACCCGGCGTTCCCGACTGACATGCAGGCGCAGTTCGTCGCATTGAATGCGGTTGCCGAGGGCACCGGCACGGTGATCGAAACCGTGTTCGAAAACCGCTTTATGCACGTGCATGAAATGATTCGCATGGGCGCGCAGATTCAGGTCGAAGGCAACACGGCCATCGTC
>JAWWDH010000029.1:0-15410 GCA_033720015.1 Pseudomonas sp. | reverse complement strand
TGCATTTTCTGACCGTCTTCCCTTATGCCTTTATGAAAGGCCCGGTCGTCAAAATGGCGACGGATGTGAAGTGGGTGAACGGGGTTGCGCAAAGCGTGGACATCCCGAAGATGTTCTGGACGGCGCCGAACCCGGCCGACATCTATTGGCAGTCGGGCACCCGTCGATTTGAAGACGCTGAGGTGATTGAACGGATTCGCCTGACCCGGGCTGACCTCAACAACCTGATAGGGATACCGGGCTACGACGAGGAGGCTATTCGTGCGGTACTGCAGGAATATGGCCAGGGCGGGCTGCATGATTGGGTCGACTCGATCGATACCGAGCGTGCGCAGCTGGAAGACCGCGAAGACCCGCATACCAATCGCTCCGGGTTGATTGATGCCCTGGAGTATGCCGGCAACGTGCAAGGTCAGTACCTGCTTGACCACGGCCTGACGGAAGAGGAAGTTCCTGACCCCGACAAGGACTATTTCTGCACTGCATGGTTGATTGACCGCTACGTCATCAAGGTGCAGATCGATCCGAATCCGCGCAAGCGCCACCCCTACTACATGACCTCGTTCGAGAAAGTGCCGGGTGCTGTGGTTGGGCATGGGATTCCTGAAATTCTGACCGATATTCAGGATGTGGCCAATGCATCACTGCGATCCATGGTAAATAATCTATCGATCGCCTCGGGACCCCAGGTAGTTGTCAATGATGAGCGGATTTCGCCCAACACAGACTCTGACGATCTGTACCCGTGGAAACGCTGGCATATCCAGAGTGATCCACTGGGATCAGCTGAGCCGGCGGTGAATTTCTACCAGCCACAGTCGAATTCGCAAGAATTAATGGCGGTGTACCAGCAAATGACGGTGATCGCTGACGAAATCAGCTCGATCCCACGTTACATGACCGGCTCCAGTCAGGTTTCCGGCGCAGGGCGCACGGCTTCCGGCTTGAACATGTTGATGCAGAATGCCGGCAAGGTCCTACAGTCCGTTGCGGCCAACATCGACAACGACATTTTCGGCCCACTGTTGCAGAAACTTTATGACACGGTCATGCTGACAGATGAGTCGGAACGGCTGCGAGGCGATGAGCAGATAAGGGTTCGTGGCGTAGTGTTCGCTAACCAACGCGAGACGGAGCGGAGTCGCGTCCTCGAGTTCCTGAACATGACGGCCAACCCGATGGATGCCGAAATCGTCGGTAAGCAGGGCCGTGCTGAGTTGTTGCGAGAAGTAGCCGACCGCATCGGCCTCGATCACAAGAACATCGTGCCGGAGGCCGAAAACCTTGCGGCGCCACCAGTACCGCCGGGTGGTGGTATGCAAACCCCGAATCCTCCTGCTGAAGCCGGTGCTGTGGAGGAAGGTATGCGGGGTAGTCAATATGGTCCATCCGGCAACGCGACTTAGGAGACATCATGCCAAACCGCTCACAAATGCACTCTTATGAATACCACGGTGAAGATGCCAGTGGATTCAAAGGCTATACACTCGACGTCAGCCCCGCTTCGCTGACGCCTACCCATCCAGCAACCCCGGATTTGACCTTGACCCTGCTGGACTATGACGGGGCACCGGTTTCCGGTGTTGTCATCAGTGCGACAAGCTCGAACACTGGCGTTGCCACTGTAACTGCCAGTGACACCACTGACGCTGCTGGCTCGGCCACGATTACCGTGACTACCGTAGCGGCGGGTTCAACCGTGGTGTCTTTCAGTTACACGGGGGCTGGCCGGCCTTCGATCGGCAGCATCCCAGTCACTGTGTCCTAAGGAGAATCGTATGTACGAGACTTACCCCAAGAAAACCCAGCACAAGAAGTTCGGTAGTACCACTATCGGCTCTCTGCCGGGTGAATCAAAGGAGATGCACGATCAACCGTGCGGTGGCGCGAAGGCTGGCGGCAACGCCCAAGTCTCTGCGCGCTACCCGAAGAAGACCGCGCACTCCAAATTTAAAGAAGGTCTGCCATCGTGAAAGGCTTCAAGTCTTACACCAAAGGTAAGCAGGTCAAAGAGGTCAGTACTGACCAGCACGACGCACAGCTTCAGTTCGCCAAAAACGCTGAAGCAGAGCGCGTCGACCAGTACGCCAAACCCGGCACATCTGCGGCCAAGCGCCAGGACAGTGCGTGGGAGACATCCTTCCCGACCAGCCGCTACCGGAGTCGTCGTCCTTGAACCTCACAGAATCGCAGCTTGAAGCTGCTCTTCGGTTGAGGTCGTCTTCTGATTTTCAGGAGCTCATGACGGCGTTGGTAGACCTGCGAAATACGCACCTCGAGTTTGCGATGATGTCGCAAAAAGGGGACAGCCATAAGTTGGAATGTGCCAACAAAGCCGCTGCATTGACGGAGTTTGAGCGAGCGATCGCCGGCGCAGCGGATCAACTTGAAAAAGCTCGTAGCAAACATTAGGAGACAGGCGTATGGCCACTCTGCCGAAACAGGTACGTGAACAGATCGAAGAAGCAGAACGCATCGCGCAGGAAATGCAGAACGCAAATCCACAGCCCGATGAGATTGAAGAGCAACCTCCGGAAGCCACATTTGAGGGCGAGACGCCTGAGGTTGAGGACCTGACACAACCTGCCGACGAAGAAGTGGAAGCGCCGGAAGACGTTGAAGAGAACGTCGTTGCTGAGGCTCAACCTCCTGAAGAGGATGAGAACAGCGATACCTACAAACAGCGCTGGAAGACAATTGAGGGCATGCTCTCGGCTGAGTCTCGTAAAAACAAAGAGTTACAAAGCCAAGTCGACCAGCTACAATCCATGTTAGGGGCGTTACAGGAGCTGCGCACTGCACAGCCGGCACAGGAACCCGACCAGCCGGCGGAGCCAGAACCTGAATCGTTACTGACTCCTCAAGAGATTGAGGAATACGGCCCGGAGTTGATTGACATCATCAAACGGGCTTCACGCGAAGCAACGAAAGGAGAACTTTCTGAACTACGTGATGAAAACGCCCGACTGAAACGCCTTGTAGGCGGAATCGGCCAGAAGGTTGAATCAGGCGAACGTAATGACTTCTTTTCTGCCTTGTCTGAAAAGGTAGATAACTGGGAAGCCATGAACGTAGACCCGGACTTCAACCACTGGTTGAATCAGAAGGACGTTTACGCGGGTGAGCCCCGCAGAGCCCTGCTGGACAGGGCAGTGAAGGCTGCTGATGCTACGCGCGCAGCAGCATTCTTTGAAGGCTACTTGAGAGAAAATGCAGCCGTTGCAGAAGCGACATCAGGAGAACAGCCTGCGGAGACTCCGTCGACAGGTCCCAAGAAAGGCAAAGTTCCCCTCAACAAGCTAGCGGCCCCCGGCGTAGGCGCCAACGGGTCGGCTGACAATACCGCTCAAAGTTCAGGCCGGATGTGGAAAGAGTCGGAAATCGGCGCTTTCTACGAAGATGCCCGGAGGGGCAAATTCAAAGGTCGAGAATCTGAATATCAGAAGATCGAACGTGAAATCCAAACTGCCATGAACGAGGGGAGAATCGCCCTCGGGCAGTGAGCCTTTACTAGGAGACTTTTGTCATGGCTTATCCTATTTCCAGCTCGCCGTGGAACAGTGTCACAGCTGCCTCCCCGGCGTATTCCGGTGTTTTTATCCCGACCCTGTGGTCCGGCAAACTTATCGAGAAGTTCTACGATGCGACCGTACTGGCCGCAATTGCCAATACCGACTACGCGGGTGAGATCAAAAACCAAGGTGACAAGATCACCATCCGTACCAAACCGACCCTGACCGTCAACGATTACGAGGCGACCCAATCGATCTCTTTTGAACGTCCCAGCTCCAACGTTGTTGAGCTGCTGATCGACAAAGGTAAGTACTTCGCCGCTGTTGTCGACGACGTCATGGAGACCCAGTCTGACCTGAACCTGATGGGTATGTGGGCAGACGACGCTTCTGAGCAGATGAAGATTTCCATCGACTCTGCTGTACTGCGTACCATCGCTGCAGGTGTCGCCTCCGACAACGCAGGTGCTACCGCCGGCCGTATCTCTGGCAATATCGATCTGGGTGTAACTACTGCCCCACTGGACCTCGTCGCTCGCGGCGCAACCACTGGCGAAGTTGAAGTCATTGACGCCATCCTGCGTTACGGTCAGGTACTGGACGAGCAGAACATCCCGGAGCAAGGTCGCTGGGTTGTAGTCCCTTCTTGGATGGCTGCAATGATCAAGCGTTCTGAACTGCGCGATGCCTCTTTGACTGGCGACGGCACCACCATGCTGCGCAACGGTCGTCTGGGTATGATCGACCGCTTCACCGTGTACGTGAGTAACCTGCTCCCGACCGGCGTGGCCGACTCTCTGGCCGCTGGCGAGTTCAACGTGTTCGCTGGTCACAGCCACGGCCTGACCTTCGCGTCTCAGCTGACCAAGATGGAAACTCTGCGAGCTGAAACCACCTTCGGCACCATCATGCGTGGTCTGCAGGTGTACGGTTCCAAAGTGACCGATGGCACCGCGATTGTATCTTCGATCGTTAAAGCTGCTTAAGCAGTAATTTAGTGGGGCCACTCCGGCGGCCCCACTATTGGAGATCACATGGCTAAAGCACTTTTGATCAAAGGCGGCAGACCGGGGGCATTGATCCGGTATGACAAAGAGTATGCTGACGACGAGCGATTCGAGCTGATCGAGGACGTTGAGAAGTATTTGGTTGAGGTCGGTATCACCAAAGCCCCAGCCAAAAAGACGACCAAGAAGAAGGTAGCCCGAAAGAAAGCCGCCCCGAAGCCTGCTGAACCTGCTGCTGAATCCGATTTGGACAGTCTTATCGCGGGGTTAGACAGTGGCGAAGAAAACGATCGGTGACTGCATTGGTGACGCACGCACCATCCTGCAGGATAAATCTACACCGTACCGCTATACGGACGACGAACTCTACTCTGCCTTCAATAATGGGCTGAATGAGTTGAAGCGTCTCCGTCCAGACGCATTTGTCGGTAGCTACGGTACTGACCTTACTATTTACACTTCCTCCGATTCAGCGACCGAATTGCCAGTGGCCATGATTTTCTTTCAGCCGCTGGTTTATTTTGTGACTGGGTTCGCCGAGCTGCGTGATGATGAGTTCGCAGTAGAAGGCCGCGCGGCTATTCTCCTCAGAAGCTTCTCTGCGCAGCTCACTTCTGTTGCTGGAGCTATGCGATGAATGTTACGGATTTCCTTGACGACTGCATGCCACGGCTCTCTGGCGCTGAAGAGGCGCTGACTACGCAGGAAATCTTCGCGGCGATCCGCCAGTTTTGTGAAGAGGGGCTGGCCTGGGTGTATGACTTTGGCCCAGTGACGATCACCGCGCTGGATACGCACGTCACGATCAATGTCTCCTCTGGGTTGCCTACAGACACCAAGGCGGGGTATGTGTTGAAGACGGAGTTTCGCTCCAGCAACACGGACAACTTTAAGGACTTCCTGCCAACACTCTCTCTGCCATCCAACCCGGATGACACGGCGACGGACCCAACGAGTTACTACGCAGAATCGCCTAGCAGCTTGCTGTTGATCCCCCAGCCGACTGAGACGCATACCAATGGGTTCCGCGCGAAAGTGTCTGTCATCCCCACAGCGACAACGGTGACGCTCCCTGACGAATTTGAGACGCACTGGCGGGACGCCGTTATCGATGGCGTCATGGCGCGCATGTTCAACATGCCGAATAAGCCATGGTCGAACGCGCAGCTTGCGTTGCTACACGGGCGCCGATTCCGCAACCACATCAAGCGCACCCGCGACATTGTGAAGCGCCGTTACGGCACTGACAGTAGCGGTTGGACTTTCCCGAATTTCGCATGCCAATGAGGTAAGTCATGGCAATCCTGATTTCAAATTTTGCAACCGGCCGGCTTTCCTCAAACATCCTGTCGACAGACACTGCGGTACTTCTGAATACTGGTGAAGGCGCCTATTTTCCATCCCCGACTGGCGGGGATTACTGCATTGCAGTGATTGAGGATACTGCTGGGGTCAAAGAAGTCGTCCACATTACGGCCCGTTCTGGCGATTCACTCACCCTCACTCGTGCGCAGGAGGCTACTACAGCGCAAGACTTCGACTCAGGTTCGCGACTTGAGCTAAGGGTTACTAAAGGGCTGCTTGAAGCGTTTCTGATTGAACAGCCAGAGACAGGCACTGACCAAACCATCACCGCCAATAACGCTGGTGACATCCCCCTGACGCTAAAAGGCGCAGCTTCCCAGACGGCGGACCTATTCAAAATTGTTGACAGTACCGACACTGAAGTTGCCAGCATTGATGCTAGTGGCAATTTGGTGATTACTGGTAAATTGGACAGCGAAAGTGTCGGGTTTACAGCAAATGGTACAGGTGCCGTAGAGCGTACTGTTGAGGCGCGCCTTGAGACTGTTGTCGACCTGGATGACTATGATGTCGCTAAGGACGGAGTCACTGACGACACCACAAAAATTACCAATGCCCTAGCCCGCCGCGCCGCGTTGGGTGTACCACTATATATCCCTGCCGGCTCATACCTCTACAATTCCGTTGTGTACGTCGTTGAGGGGCCTTTCCTTTGGTATGACAACGACTTTGATACTGGCGTAAACCCATTAGCGTCGGCTGAAACAAGCACTATCTTGCTGACAGGTTCCACCGTAACTGATGCCGTTCTTGACCCGAAGAAGGGTAAGGTGCTTTTTTCCGGCACTGTGGAAGGCAAAGGCGGTCAACATGCTGATGTCATTCGCGCCAACCTGATTAATTACAGTACGGCTGGGAATGGAAACACCGCCATCTACGCCAGGATTACCAACTACGACACCAACACCAATTGGTCGACAGCACTACACGGTGAAGCGCGTCATGGCGGTGGTATTTCTATTGGTTTGGGTGCAGAAATGGCATCCTATGAAACCACTGGCGCTCTCTATGGTTGCGTATTGAACAATACGACCTCGGCCTCTGAAACCACCCACCCTATCTCCGGAGCAGCAAAAGCTGAGTGTACTAATGCTGAAGCGCTGCACATCACGGGTACGACTGAAACCACACCTAACGAAGATCGTTCCAAGTGGGCTTACGGCATCAGGTTCACTGCTGATTCTCTACGCTCTGGCGCTGTTGGCATTTTCAACCAATCTGACGCCAATACATTTATCCGCGATGATGGTGCCCAGACATGGGGCTTGTTGCTAAACGGTACATACTCCAGCGGTGCGATTCGTATTCCTGCTGATAGCACGATTGGTTTTGAGGCGACCAACGCTATCAGGATGCGTTATAGCTCAACAGACCTCGCGATTCAGTTTCTTACTACTGGCGATGCAATAATTGCTGACTTCAAGACCAGTGGTGATCAAGTAAAACTTGGTGATGACACTGGCGCTTACGCACATATCATCAATGGTGCGGCTGCGACGCACAGATACTATTACCCGCAATCAGCTGGCTCTACTCGTTGGGCGTGGGGTGTTAGTAGTGGCGCTGAAAGCGGCAGTGATGCCGGTTCAGACTTCTTCTTGAACAGCTATACAGACGCTGGAGCATACAAAGACACCCCGTTTAGGATTACCCGTTCAAACGGTAAAGTCAGGATGACTAATGCCTGCGATGTGGATGGAGTTTTGACTGTTGGCGATGGCACTGGTAGCACAACCTTTATCATTGACGGCGCAGCTGGCAATACTCGTGGCCAGTATCTCAGGTCTAATGGCTCTAACCGCTGGGGCTGGTTCGCTAATACTGCAGCTGAAAGCGGTAGCAATGTCGGCTCTGATTTTACCTTGTATCGTTATAGCGATGCTGGTGCCAGCCTTGGTCTGGTCATGGCTGCATACCGCAACTCTGGTGATGTTCGCTTCTACAGCAAACTTATCAGTGAAGGCAACATGGAAGTTGGCGATGGCACGAACGCCGCTACTACTATCATTGATGGTGGTGCAGGAACCTCCCGATCTATTAGCTTCAGTTCGGCGGGGGTTAACCGCTGGGCGCTTGGCACAAATTCCGCTACTGAAAGTGGGTCTGATGTTGGTAGTGACCTCTTTATTGGCGGCTATTCCGACGCTGGCGCATGGTTAGGAACTTATATAACCGTCAACCGCGCATCAGGCCGGGTTGTACTGCAAAAAGGGCAACTTCAATTCCCCGCTACACAGAACGCATCGACAGATGCCAACACCCTGGACGATTACGAGGAAGGGACTTGGACTCCTGCGCTCGATGACGCGACCAACAGCGCAACGCTCGCTGCTGCCGAGGGTACTTACACAAAGGTTGGAAACAAGGTATTCATCGAAGGCGCAATAGAAGTCAGCAGTCTTGGGTCGATGACCGGCACTACGATAAGAATCACCGGGTTGCCGTTTGTGGCGAAGTCTTCCACATCGTCATACCTGCATGGTTGCAACATCCATCGTGTGTTCAATATGGCATTCGGGGCGCAGGGAGAGACCGCCAAGGGGTATATTTCGGCTTCGCATATCCGCCTGCTAACCGATGGGGCAGGCACCACTGGAACGACTGCAATGAACGCAACCGATTTAACTGCATCAAGTCAGATTGCTTTCACCGCTTCTTACATCACAGCCTAAAGGAAAAAGATAATGGCACTGCAAAAAATCACCGTAGATGGCCCAGTTACCGTACACCCAAACGGTACTGTTGAAATCAAGACTTATACTGTCATCAAAGACAACGGCAAAGAGATCAGCCGCGTCCCTCACCGTAAAACGGTAGAAGCTGACATGAGCATCGATGCAGAATCTGACTTTGTGAAAACGTGCTCAGCATCTGTGCGCACACCAGAGAATGCGGCAAATGCAATAGCTCGCCGAGATGAGATGGTCCCTACCCTTCAGTAAGAGATGAAACGTGAAGGCGCGAATCAAACTTGGACCTTTTAGCGGTGAAGTTCCGCGTACCGGTAGGCATTACCTACCTGAACATTCAGCGGAGCAAGCTGAAAACCTGAAATTGAATTCAGGTGAACTGCGAGGTGTCCGCCGCCTTAAACCTACCCGGGTTTTCTCTTCTGCCATTGAAAAGGCTTACCGTTTGCCCGACGCGCTTGGTGCATCAAACGGGTATACGTGGGTTGGACTTGACAGTCGCGACACGGAAATTTTTCGCGGCCCTCTGCTTAACGACGAGTATGATCGTTTTTACATGTTTGGCGATGGCGCTCCGCAGTACAACACCATTGACCGGATTCGTAATGGTGATTCCTGGTATTTGCTAGGCATCCCTGAACCTGATCAGGATTGTACTGTCACGCCGGGTTCAGGCTCAGAAACTGACGTCGATCGTTTTTATTGCTACACCTTTGTAAGTGCTTACGGAGAAGAGGGACCACCCTCCAATCCTGTACAAGGTACGGGCGCCCCCGACGCTACTTGGACAATCGGCAACCTCGACACAACCCCGGCAGATGCGGCAAGTCGTAATATCACACACAAGCGTATCTATCGCACAGTGCAAGGTCTGACGACATCGGAATTTTTCTTCGTTGCCGAGGTGACACTAGCCACGACCAGTTACGCCGACACACTGGGTGATTCTACGGTTTCGTTGAATAATCCGCTCGAGTCCAGTACTTGGGCAGCGCCACCCAGTGACATCATTGGTACTGTCCTTCTGCCGAACGGCTTTTTCTGTGCGTGGGATGCTGACTCCAACCTGCATTTTTCTGAACCTTACCGCCCGCACGCATGGCCGGCACAATACGACCTCAGTACCGAGTTTGAAATTTTAGGCGGCGGTATTTTTGGACAGTCCGCTGCGATCGTCACTACGGCGAACCCATACATCGCAACCGGTGTAAATCCTGCTTCTATCACACTGACAAAATCGACTACGGTTGAACCGGGGCTTTCAAAATACGGCATCGTGAGTATGCCTTACGGCGTTATCTACCCCAGCCAAAACGGTTTGGTGATGATTGGTGCAGGTGGTATAGACATTATCACTCGCAAGCTGCTGACAAAGAATGAGTGGGTGAATGACTACAGCCCTGAGACGCTATGGGCGGCGCAGTATGAAGATGCTTATATTGGGTTTTACAATGCCACTACTGGCTTCATGATAGACCCACGAGAACCGCAGACTGGGTTCATCCAACTGACTAATTATTCCAATGTGTCGTTTGTCCAGACGGACTATTACACTGGCGATGTATTAATCACAATTGATGACACGATCTATACATGGGACGACCCAACAGAATTCCGTGATGAGTATCGTTGGAAGTCACGCGTGGTTACTTTCCCCAAACCGTGCAATTTAGGCGCTTGTCGGATTGAGATGGCCAGCGATTCTGAGGCGCTGGATGACATTAATTATCCAGCTGATGACGTGCAAGCATGGAATGCTGAGCGTATCGGATACCCTTTGGCTGAAATTGGGGGTAACGTTATTGGGGGTGAAACCCAAATGGCGACATTGACCAACTCACTCCCTTATAAATTCGATGCCTCAACACAACCTATCGGCGGCAGCCCCATTGTGTCACTCACTCAGGACTACGAGCTATTCCTGCAGATGCGACTGACCGTGTATGCCTGTGACTGTGATGGGAACATGTCGTCAGTTTTCTCAGAGTATGTAAGTACTGATCGATGCATTCGACTCCCCAGCGGATTCAAGTCTGACCGCTGGCAGTTTGAAATGGTTGGTCGTCGCGCGGTTTACCATCTGAAAGTTGCTGAGACGTGTAAGGGGTTGGAAGATGCCTGACCGCTCCCGCGTCCGTACAAACGTCCGTGGAGCTATAGGCCCCATACCCCCAACTGGGGCTTACCAGCCACTATTCCAGGGACAACGGTGGCCAGCTATTCCTGATCCGGAAGTCTCTCTCGACAGCCTACTGTCGACTGTTGAAGCCTTGAAAGCGCGCGCCCACATGCAGTCACGTGAAAAGGGCGACTACTTCGACAGCTTCGTTACGATCCGCGACCTCATCACACTTCAGCTGCTTACTTTCACTGGCCAGCAAGCACAGGATAATTACGTTGGTTGGGACGTACTTTTCACTCCGACACAGACAGTTGTCAGTGCGGGCGTGACGGCAGCGCCCTCACGTGAGGCTGCTACAGGGATGCTACGTTTTGACCCTAGCTCTCTTGAAGCAATATTCCTTAATATTCACATGCCGCATACCTGGATTGAAGGGACCTACCTAGTGCCTTATGTGGTCTGGCAAAAAACTACCAGCGCCACTGGCAATGTACAGTGGAAACTTCAGCACAAGAGCCTACAACTTGACACCACGATGCCGGCATCGTGGACGACGGTTGGTACGGTGAGTACGGTTGGGGATGGGACGACAGATACAGACACTGCTGACAAGACCTTGGTGTCAAGTTTTGGACAGTGGGATGTTGATGGATTCGGCATGCGGGACGGGTTCTTGCTTGAGGTTTCACGAGATGCCGCAAACGCAAACGATACCTACGCTGCTGATGCACGGCTTGTAGGATTTGGCCTACGCTATAGGACAGATTCATACGGTTCTGCTGAACAGCTTGAGAAGGTGCGAGGCTATCTATGACTGAAGCCGCCAGAAAATTGACACTCCCCAAGTATTACGCCGCAAAACCGGTGGAATACAACAGCTATGTGATTGGCCTTGAGAAGGTCACAGACATGGCTGATGAGCTGTACAAGCTGTGGGAGGCACACTGGGCGGAGACGGAAGTACTCTATCTGGATGAGCCTATGGCCCCAGACCTCAACGCTTTCGTACAATATGAGAAGATGGGTCGGTTTGTAGTCTTCACCGTCAGAACGTTGGGCGACTATGAAATGGTTGGCAATCTCATGTATTTTATCGGGCCAAATACGCACATCAAAGGTACGACCCTCGCCAAAGAAGACGCCTTCTTCCTGCGGGACGACCACCGTAACGGGCGGCTGGCGATCAAATTCCTTGAATATGCTGAGACCGTACTGACAGACCTGAATGTCGACTATATCGGCATGAGCGACAAATCCCCGGCGGGCGGTAAAAGCCTCGCCAAGTTTATGGACCGGCGCGGTTACAGGCCGATCGCTGTCCAATACCTGAAGAAGGTGAAGTCATGATCGAAACGCGTGCTGACCGTAAATGGCGGCTCCTTGAAGAGGGTGAGCTCTTCACCTGCTCCTGCTGTAGCGATCCGCCTCCGCCACCTGATTATTCCGGTATCGCAGCTGCCTCTGAAGAAGCTGCTGAGATTCAAGCTGCCGTTGCCCTGGAGCAGTTGGACTGGACCAAAGAGATGTGGGCTGACCAGCGTGCGACGCTGGATGAGATCATGGAAGTGGCCATGCCCCAGATGCAGGAGCAATGGGAGACAGCTAAAGCTGACCGGGAACGCTACGAGGAACTGTATCAACCGCTCGAGGAGGAATACCTTGAGCGCGCCGCCGGCTGGGATACCCCGGCCCGACGGGACGCCGAAGCGGCCAAAATCCAAACTGAGATCAGCAAACAATTCGACGCGCAGCGTAAAAACGCTCTGCAGCGCCTCGAGTCTTACGGAGTTGACCCAAGCCAGACGCGCAACCAAGCGCTTGACCTCGGTGTTCGAATTGAGCAGGCCAAGGCTATGGCCCAAGGTGCCAATGAGGCGCGTTCAAACGTTGAACGTGAAGGTCTGGGTATGCTGGGTGAGTCCATCAACGTGGGTCGCGGTTTGCCTGCTCAGGGGCTTCAGTACGCTGCTTCTTCTCAGGCCGCTCAGAACCAAGCGGCCCAAAACGCTGCGGCATGGCAGGGGGCTTCCAACGCGATGGGCTCCCCCACGGCATGGATGGCCGGTTCTGATCGTTCCCTTGGCACTTGGGGCAACGCCCTGACAGGGGGCTACAACGCGCAGTTGAACGCCTATAACGCTGAGCAAGCCAACTCCCCGCTGAGCTTGTTGAGCTCTGGTCTGGGCGTTGCTTCTGGTCTGGGTTGGTCTCCGCTGGGCAATAAGGGCGGTGAGTTCACTAGCTACGCCAACGGTGGTGAAACAGCGATCCCGATGGAAGGCGAATACATCCCCGCCGGGACGGAAGTACAGGGCCCGGGCGGACCCAAAGACGACATGATCGATGCCAAGTTGTCTGACGGCGAGTTCGTGATACCAGAGGAAGTGGTGCGCAGGAAGGGCACTGAGTTCTTTGACAAGCTCATCGAAAAGACGCACAAGGACCTCGCGGAACGTGCTCAGGGCGCTCAGGTAACGCCTAACGGCACCGCGATCCCACCCCCCACCTCGATGCCAGCACAGCCGGAAATGGCTGAGGGGGGCGCTGTGTGGTCCCCCTGGGCCTCTGAGAACCCTGCGGCTAACCGGGTGTACGGTAATGCGATCGAACAATCTACCCCTATTGGCCAGTGGGGGGCGCCTCAATATAGAATTCAAGATGGCCCTGCAAAATCTGATATGCAGCAGTGGCTGGCTTATAAGAAAGCCCAGCGGCTGCAAAAAGGGGTCAATGAAGATGCACAAAAACGTTACCAACAAGCAAGCCAGCGCCATCGGGTGACGACAGGTGAAGAGCGAGGTGAATACCTGAGGGCGAAACGCGCGTTGGAAGGTGGCTGGGGGAGCGCGGGCACCCAGCGGATTGTCGATCGGTATGAGGCTTCAATACCGCAGAAGTTCGTCCCACGTCAGGTGACGGGCGCAGGCGTTGAACGCGGGCGAGCCTACCAACAGAAATTCGATCAGCGTATAGCGGATATGCGTGCGAAGTTGAGACCCCGCATTCAGGCCATGCGCGCCAATAAGGGGGAGAAGACCTGATGGCAAGTTTTGCAATCCCGACAGTTCGGAACTTCACCGGTACGGGCGAACGGTTGATCGACGCTTTCTCCAAGGGCCGGGACCTTGGCAAGGACATGCGTCAGGATGCCGCTGACCGTGCCTATAGCCGCGCCATTGCTGATGCTCCGGAAGCGGGTGAAGGTCAGCTGGCGGATACTGAACAGACGGACATGTTGCAGGAGCAGACGGCTGAGTTCGGTGAAGCGATTCCTGAGTCAGAGCGTGAGGTGCAAAAGTCCACCCAAAAGCGCCAACGGCTGACCACGGAGCAATGGGCAAACTGGCGCAAGAGCATGATGGATGCAGCGGCGAAATCCGGCGATCCTGCGCGTGTGCGCGAAGCATCCAAGTATGTCGATGAGTACCAGCACAAGGGCTTCATGGACAACATGGACATGGCGAGCAACTATCTCCACGCTGGTGACTACGGCACGGCCATGAAGTATCTCGAAGATGCCAACGAGTTCATGCCGAATGGCCGCACGATCAGGTTCTCTCAGCAAGGTGACAAGATTGTTGGTGAAAAAACCCTAGAGGCTACCGGTGAGCCGGATGGCTTCCTGTATTTCGACCGCAAGAACATCGGCGACTTCATTGAGCGCATGCGTGACCCGCAGAAGTTCCACTATTTCAAGCGGGAGCATGACCTAAAGGTCGCTAAAGATCAGCGTGAGCAGGCATTGCATTCTGGCAAGATGGACTTGCAGAGCGCCCAGATCAAACGCACCCTTGCCGAAGCGACGCGAAATGACGCACTGGCTGACAAGGCCACAGCAGCTGTTGAAGCCGCAAAGAAAGGTACACTCACTGACGCCCAGTATTACAAGGCTATGGGCGATATTCGTGATGCCATTGTTACAATGGAACAAACAGCCCAGCAGACAGGCCAGACAATTTCCGGTGATACTCTGGCTGTTTATAACAGCCTCAAGCGACAATACGATCAGCTGGTTCAGCAGGGTAGACCCTCTCAAGGTACTGCTACTTCACCTGCTCCAGCCGGTGGTGGGCGTAAGCCGTCTCCGAAAGCGCTGGAAGCGCTCAAAGCAGACATGTCGCCTAAGAACATTGCCGACTTTAAAGAGCGGTTTGATGAGCAGTATTGGCCAGCTGAACTCCGTGGTGGTGCTGAGACCCCCGCACCAGCTCCTGCACCGGCTCCCGCTGCACAGCAGGCTATTCCAACCCAAGAGACACCTGTTAACTATCGAGACGTAGGACGAGCCGCCGCCGCTGGCAGACAAGCGATCCGCCGGGAAAAGGCCCAACAGCTTGGTCAACTTGGGCTGAACGAGCTGAAAGGGAAACTTACCCCTGAACAACTTGCCAGTATCCCCACCACAAGACAGGTACGTACTGGCGTTCGCGGCCGGGGCGGTGTGAAAGAGGTTGCATTGACTGAGGCTGAATACAAACAACTCCTTATTGAGGCGTTGATGGCGCAGTAGTATGGCTAAGAGCATCTTCGATGACCCATCGATGTATGAAGAGGCTCCTGCTGAGGGCGGGAGCATTTTTGATGACCCGTCGATGTATGAAGGAGGTTACACGGGTGGGTCTATCTTCGACCAAACTGTCGCCATCCAACCGCCAGAAGAAGAGTCTGGCTATATTGCCAACATCGCGCTGGGTGCAGGTGAACGCGCGGCTGA
>JAWWDH010000028.1:0-15832 GCA_033720015.1 Pseudomonas sp. | reverse complement strand
GCGGATTTTGACTTTATTCCACAAGTGCATCACAAACGCATATGGCGATCCTGAATATCCTCGAATTTCCCGATCCGCGCCTGCGCACCATCGCCAAGCCGGTGGACGTGGTCGACGACGCCTTGCGTCAGCTGATCGATGACATGTTTGAAACCATGTACGACGCGCCCGGTATTGGCCTGGCGGCGACCCAGGTCAACGTGCATAAACGCCTGGTGGTGATGGACCTGTCTGAAGACAAGTCCGAGCCGCGGGTGTTTATCAACCCCGAGTTCGAACCGCTGACCGAAGAAATGGATCAGTACCAGGAAGGTTGCCTGTCGGTGCCGGGGTTCTACGAGAACGTCGACCGCCCGCAAAAGGTCAAGATCAAGGCGTTGGACCGTGATGGCCAGCCCTACGAGCTGATCGCCGAAGGCCTACTGGCGGTGTGCATCCAGCACGAGTGCGACCACCTCAACGGCAAGCTGTTTGTTGATTACCTGTCTAATCTCAAACGCGACCGCATCAAGAAGAAGCTGGAAAAGCAACATCGCCAGCAGGCTTGAACCGCTCCATTACAAAGGCTTGCTGCGGCAAGCCTTTTTCTTTAGTGAGTCCCCATGACTGAAGCTCTGCGTATTGTTTTTGCCGGTACCCCGGAATTCGCCGCCGAACACCTCAAAGCCCTGCTCGACACGCCCCACCAAATCGTTGCGGTGTACAGCCAGCCAGACCGCCCGGCCGGTCGCGGGCAGAAACTCACGCCCAGTCCAGTCAAACAACTTGCCCTGCAGCACGCCATCCCGGTGTACCAGCCGCAGACCCTGCGCGACCCGCTGGCGCAAGCCGAGCTGGCGGCGCTCAAGCCCGACCTGATGGTGGTGGTCGCCTATGGCCTGATCCTGCCGCTAGTGGTGCTCGATATCCCGCGCCTGGGTTGTATTAATAGTCATGCGTCCTTGTTGCCGCGCTGGCGCGGTGCCGCGCCGATTCAGCGGGCGGTCGAAGCCGGCGATGGCGAGTCGGGCGTTACCGTGATGCAGATGGAAGCGGGCCTGGACACCGGGCCGATGCTGCTGAAAGTCAGCACGCCCATCAGCGCTGACGACAGCGGCGGCAGCTTGCATGATCGCCTGGCTGCGCTCGGCCCACAGGCGGTGATTGACGCCATTAGCGGCCTGGCTGCGGGCACGCTGCAAGGTCAGGTGCAGGACGACAGCCTGGCCACCTACGCGCACAAGTTAGACAAAGAGGAAGCGCGTATCGACTGGAGCCGCCCAGCCGTTGAATTAGAGCGCCTGGTACGGGCTTTCCACCCGTGGCCGATCTGCCACAGCACGCTAAACGGCGAAGCCCTGAAAGTACATGCCGCGCAGCTGGGCGAGGGCAGTGGTGCACCCGGAACCATTCTCGCCGCCGACAAGTCCGGGCTGACCGTGGCCTGCGCTACTGGCGCGCTGCGCCTGACGCGCCTGCAACTGCCGGGCGGCAAAGCGCTGAACTTCAGTGACCTGTACAACAGCCGGCGCGAGCAGTTCGCCGCCGGCCTGGTGCTCGGCCAATGAACCCTCGCCTAGCCGCCGCCCGCGCCCTGGCCGTGGTACTCAATGGCAAAGCCTCGCTGGGCAGCAGCTTACCGCCGTTGCTGGATAAGGTTGAACTGCGTGACCGTGGCCTGACTCAGGACCTGGCTTTTGGCACCGCACGCTGGCAGCCGCGCTTAGCCTTAATTGCCGAGCAGTTGCTGCAAAAGCCGTTCAAGGCTGTCGACCGGGATGTCGAGGCGCTGCTGCTGATCGGCCTGTACCAGCTGTTCTACACGCGGATTCCAGCGCATGCCGCTATTGGCGAAACCGTGGCCTGCGTCGACAAACTAAAGAAGCCTTCGCTCAAGGGCCTGCTCAACGCTGTGCTGCGCAATGCCCAGCGCGATGGCGAGCGCATTATCGCCAGTCTGGACCGCGACCCGGTACTGCACACAGCCCACCCGCGCTGGCTGCAGAAAGCCCTGAAAGCGCAGTGGCCGGAGCAGTGGCAAGCCATCTGCGCGGCCAACAACGCCCATCCGCCGCTGATTCTGCGGGTCAACCGCCGCCTTGGCAGCCGCGATGAGTACCTGGCCGAACTGCGCCGCGTTGGTTTCGAAGCCGAGCCTTGTACGTTCAGCCGCGACGGCATCCGTTTACTGCAGGCCTGCGATGTCACCACGCTGCCAGGCTTTGCCGAAGGCCGCGTCAGCGTGCAGGACGAAGCCGCGCAACTGGCGGCCGAGCTGCTCGACCTGGCACCCGGCCAGCGCGTGCTGGACGCCTGCGCCGCACCCGGCGGCAAAACCTGCCATTTACTCGAAGCCGAACCGGCGCTGGCCGGTGTGGTGGCGGTGGATCTGGAAGAAAAGCGCCTGATACGGGTGCGCGAGAACCTCAAGCGCCTGGGCCTGGAAGCAGAGCTGATCGCCGCCGACGGCCGTGATCTGGGCGCCTGGTGGGACGGCAAGCCGTTCCAGCGCATCCTCCTCGATGCACCCTGCTCGGCCACCGGGGTAATCCGTCGCCATCCTGACATCAAGCTGACCCGCCAGCCCGACGACATTGCCGCGCTGGCGCTGCTGCAGGGCGAATTGCTCGACGCGCTGTGGCAAACCCTGGAAGTCGGCGGCATCCTGCTCTACGCCACCTGCTCGGTGATGCCGGCGGAGAACAGCGAGAACATCGCCGCCTTTCTGACGCGCACTCCGGGCGCCCGTGAGCTGGATATTGCCGGTGCCTTCGGTCACAAGACCGCCCACGGTCGCCAGCTATTCCCGCAAGTAGACGGCCACGACGGCTTCTACTATGCCAAGCTGATGAAAATCGCTGCCGCCCCTCGCGGCTGAGGAACAGACTGCATGAAGATCATCATTCTCGGTGCAGGCCAGGTTGGCGGCACACTGGCGGAACACCTGGCCAGCGAAGCCAACGACATCACCGTGGTCGACACCGACGGCGAGCGTCTGCGTGACCTCGGCGACCGCCTGGATATCCGCACCGTGCAGGGCCGCGGCTCGTTCCCCACGGTGCTGCGCCAGGCCGGCGCGGACGATGCCGACATGCTGGTGGCAGTGACCAACAGCGATGAGATCAACATGATTGCCTGCCAGGTGGCCTACAGCCTGTTCCACACCCCGACCAAGATTGCCCGGGTGCGCGAAGCGGCATACCTGACCCGCAGCGGCCTGTTCTGCAACGAGTCGATTCCGGTCGACGTGCTGATCAGCCCCGAGCAGGTGGTGACCAATTACATCAAGCGCCTGATCGAATACCCCGGCGCACTGCAGGTCATCGACTTTGCCGACGGCAAGGCCCAGCTGGTGGCGGTCAAGGCCTACTACGGCGGCCCACTGGTCGGTCAGCAACTGCGGCAGTTGCGCGAGCACATGCCGAATGTCGACACCCGTGTGGCAGCGATTTTCCGCCGCAACCGGGCGATCATGCCCAAGGGCGACACGGTGATCGAAGCCGATGACGAAGTGTTCTTTATCGCCGCCAAAGCGCATATCCGCGCGGTGATGAGCGAAATGCGCCGCATGGAAGACAGCTACAAGAAGATCGTCATCGCCGGTGGCGGGCATATCGGCGAGCGTCTGGCCGAAGCCATCGAGAGCCGCTACCAGGTGAAGATCATCGAGATGAACCCGGCGCGCTGCCGTTACCTCTCGGAAACCCTCGACAGCACCATCGTGCTGCAGGGCAGCGCCTCGGACCGCGACCTGCTGGTGGAAGAAAACATCAGCGACGCCGACCTGTTCCTGGCGCTGACCAACGACGACGAAGCCAACATCATGTCGTCCTTGCTGGCCAAGCGCCTCGGCGCGCGCAAGGTGATGACCATTATCAACAACCCCGCCTATGTTGATCTGGTCCAGGGCGGCGAAATCGACATCGCCATCAGCCCGCAAATGGCCACCATCGGCACGCTGCTGACCCACGTGCGCCGGGGTGATATCGAAAGCGTGCACTCACTGCGCCGCGGGGCCGCCGAAGCCATCGAGGCGATCGCCCACGGCGACTCAAAATCGAGCAAAGTAGTCGGCCGGGCGATCAAGGACATCGACCTGCCGCCCGGCGGCACCATCGGCGCGATCATCCGCAACGAAGAAGTGTTGATTGCCCATGACGCCACGGTGATCGAGTCCGGCGACCACGTGATCCTGTTCCTGGTCGACAAAAAATATATTCGTGATGCCGAGCGGTTGTTCCAGGTCGGCCTGACCTTCTTCTAGGAGTCCAAGTATGAGCACTGACGCTCTGGAAAAAATGCTGGCCAAGGGCATGGATAACGCCCTGCTGCGCTTCGGCCTGGGCAAGGGTTATCTGGATGCAGAGGATTTTTCACTGGCGGCGCAGCACCTGCAGCGCTGCGTGCAGTTCGACCCGCAGTATTCCGCCGCCTGGAAGCTACTCGGCCAGGCGCTGAATAAGCAGGGCTTGAGCGACGAAGCGCGGGCGGCCTGGACGCAAGGCCTGCAGGCGGCAGAAGCGAAGGGGGACAAGCAGGCAGGCAAGGAAATCAGCGTGTTTCTCAAGCGCCTGGATAAGCGCCCGCACTAGTCGTCTTGGCTTGCAGCGGGCGCTTCAGGCTGCACAAAGCGCAGGCCTACACCGACGAGCTCAACACGCACCACTTCCAGAGTCAGAATGGGCGCCTCCATGGGCAGGCCCTGTACTTGCCCTTGCACCTGCTCACCCACGCTGAGCATATTCTGCGCCTGGTCCATCAGCACATAGACGCCGCATTCGGAAATATCCCGAGTGGTCACCAGCAGTTCGCCGTGCACCGGATGGTCAATGCGCAGACGCATCTTGAGAGGGGTGCGGACATTCTTTCGACTATTGCTCATAGGGTGCCCGTTAGAGTTATTTGGCCCAGCCTAGTCGAGAGCGGGCCTGGCTCGCAAGCGCTTGCATCAGTACCACTTAGCCTCACCGGCCGGGCGTTTTTTAAAGCGTTTCATGCTCCACATGTACTGGCTCGGGTAGCGGCGCACATACCGCTCAATCACCGTGCTCATCGCCGCCACGGCGGTGGCTGTGTCGCTGCTGTACATCTCTTCCGGCGCCGCTTCCAGGATGACCTTAAAGCCTGAACCATCCGGCAGGCGCAGCGCATGCAGGAACACCCCGCAGGCTTTGCCGCCACTCAACATGCCCGCGACGAACTTGCTGGTCAGCGCCTCGGTGCCGAGAAAGGGTACAAATACGCCGGAAGACAGGCTCGGTTCAGGGTCGGCCGGGATGCCCACCGCACCGCCTTTGCGCACTTCCTTGATCACGCTGAGAATGCCTTCCTTGGTCGACGGCGCGACCCGGTTACCCAGTTGCACCCGCTGTTGACGGAGCAACTCATCGACGGCCTTGAGCTTCGGCGGGCGGTAGAAAATGATCGGTTTGCACTGCGCGCAATAGAAATGGTTGAGCACTTCCCAGTTGCCCAGGTGGCTGGTGATGCCGACCACCCCTTTGCCGCTGGCCAAGGCCTGCTGCAGCACCTCCAGACCTTCGACTTCACGTACCAGGCCAATGGATTTCTGCGCCGGCCAGATCCAGGCGCAGGCGCTTTCGGTCAGGGTTCTGCCGATATCCATCAGGGATTGGCCCAGTAGGCGCTGGTGCGCGGCTTCGTCCAACTCGGGGAAGCACTTGCGCAGGTTGATACTGGCCACCTCGCGCGAGCCATTGGGCAGCTTCCACATCAGCCAACCAATCGCTGCCCCCACCGCTTGCACGGCGCGCCACGGCAGTAACGCGAACAAGCGCAGAAAGCCCACCACCAGGGCACCTTTGAGCGTTTCCACAGGCAACTCCAGCCAATCAAAAGGGGCTTATTGTACCCGGCCACGCAGTTCGGTGTTCAGTCGCGCCGCAACGCCGCATAGCGATCACAGTCGCTGGTATGATCCATCACCATGCCGGCGGCCTGCATATAGGCATAACAGATGGTCGGGCCGACAAAAGTTAAACCGGCCTTCTTCAACGCCTTGCTCATGGCCTCGGCTTCGGCTGTCACCGCTGGCACCTGAGCGCGCTCGCTGAAGTGATTGATCTTCGGCTGGCCACCAACAAACGACCAGAGCAGCGCCACCGGGTCATCCAGTTTTAGCCAGGCCTGGGCATTCTGCCGCACGGCTTTGAGCTTGAGGCGATTACGGATAATCCCGGCATCCTGCATCAGGGTGTCTTCGATGTACTCATCGCTGAGCGCCGCCAAACGCTGCACATCGAAGCCAAACAGCACCTCGCGGTAGCGCTCACGCTTCTTTAGCACGGTGATCCACGACAGCCCGGCCTGAAAGCCCTCCAGCAACAGCAATTCGAACAGCGCCTGCGGGTCGCGCTGCGGCACGCCCCATTCGTGGTCGTGATAGGCGATATACAGAGGATCGTCGGTGCACCAGAAACAGCGCGGCATGCTGGGTTTCCTTGGGTCTCAGGGCTTCATCACGCGTCGATCGAAGCGGCAACAGCCCCTCAGCTTCGGTATACTCGCGGACTTTCTGAAGCCGCCAAAGTACGGGTGATATTTGTGAGCCAGACTACGCCTGCCGTGCGCACCTTCCAAGATTTGATCCTCGCCCTGCAACAGTACTGGGCTGAGCAGGGCTGCGTGGTGATGCAGCCCTACGACATGGAAATGGGTGCGGGCACCTTCCACACCGCCACCTTCCTGCGCGCCATTGGCCCCGAGACCTGGAACGCCGCCTACGTGCAGCCTTCACGGCGTCCGGCCGATGGTCGCTACGGCGAGAACCCCAATCGCCTGCAGCATTACTACCAGTTTCAGGTGGTGTTGAAGCCGAACCCGGAGAACTTCCAGGAGCTGTACCTCGGCTCGCTGAAAGCCATCGGCATCGACCCGCTGGTGCACGACATTCGTTTCGTCGAAGACAACTGGGAGTCGCCAACCCTCGGGGCCTGGGGCCTGGGCTGGGAAATCTGGCTGAACGGCATGGAAGTCACCCAGTTCACCTACTTCCAGCAAGTCGGCGGCATCGAGTGCTACCCGGTCACCGGCGAAATCACCTACGGCCTGGAACGTCTGGCCATGTACATCCAGGGTGTCGATTCGGTCTACGACCTGGTGTGGACCGACGGCCAGTTCGGCAAGGTCACCTACGGCGACGTGTTCCACCAGAACGAAGTGGAGCAGTCGACCTACAACTTCGAACACGCCAACGTCGAAAAACTCTTCGAGCTGTTCGATTTCTATGAGTCGGAAGCCAACCGCCTGATCGAGCTGGAGCTGCCGCTGCCAACCTACGAAATGGTGCTCAAGGCCTCGCACACCTTCAACCTGCTGGATGCGCGCCGGGCGATCTCGGTGACTGCGCGTCAGCAGTACATCCTGCGTGTGCGTGCGCTGGCCCGTGCAGTGGCGCAGAGCTACCTGCAAGCGCGGCGCAAGCTGGGCTTCCCGCTCGCCGCCCCTGACCTGCGTGATGAAGTGTTAGCCAAGCTGGAGGCAGCAGAATGAGTACCCGTGATTTCCTGGTAGAACTGGGCACCGAAGAGCTGCCGCCGAAAGCCCTGAAAACCCTCGGTGAGGCCTTTTTGGCCGGCATCGAAAAAGGCCTGAAAACCTCCGGCCTGCCTTACCGCACCAGCCGCTATTACGCCGCGCCGCGCCGCCTGGCGGTGTTGATCGAGCAGCTTGAAGAACAACAAGCCGATCGCATCCAGAACCTCGACGGCCCGCCCGTGCAGGCGGCGTTCGACAAGGACGGCAACCCGACTCAAGCCGCGCTTGGTTTTGCCAAGAAGTGCGGGGTTGAGCTGAGCCAGATCGACCAGAGCGGGCCTAAGCTGAAATTCAGCCAGAGCATTCCGGGCCAGGCCGCTGCCGGCTTGCTGCCAGGCATCGTCGAAACCTCGCTGAACGAGCTGCCGATTCCCAAGCGTATGCGCTGGGGCGCGCGCAAGACCGAATTCGTCCGCCCAAGCCAGTGGCTGGTGATGTTGTTCGGTGACGAAGTGATTGACTGCGAAATCCTCGCTCAGCAGTCCGGACGCGTGTCCCGTGGCCATCGCTTCCACGCCAACCATGAGGTGCGCATCAGCGCCCCGGCTAACTACGCAGAAGACTTGCGCGGCGCTTACGTGATCGCCGACTTCGCCGAGCGCCGTGCGCAGATCGCCGCCCGTATCGAGCAACTGGCCGCCGAACAGCACGGCACCGCGATTGTGCCGCCCGCGCTGCTCGATGAAGTCAGCGCCCTGGTCGAATGGCCAGTGCCGCTGGTGTGCTCCTTCGAGGAGCGCTTCCTTGAGGTGCCGCAAGAAGCGCTGATCATCACCATGCAGGACAATCAGAAGTACTTCTGCCTGCTGGATGCCAACGGCAAGCTGCTGCCGCGTTTTATCACCGTGGCCAACATCGAAAGCACAGACCCGACGCAGATTATTTCCGGCAACGAAAAAGTCGTGCGCCCACGCCTGACCGACGCCGAGTTCTTCTTCAAGCAGGACAAGAAGCAGAAGCTGGAAAGCTTCAACCAGCGCCTGGCCAACGTGGTGTTCCAGGCCCAGCTCGGCTCGGTGTTCGACAAGGCGCAGCGGGTTTCCGCCCTGGCTGGTTTTATTGCTCAGCGCATCGGCGGCGATGCCAGCCGTGCGGCCCGCGCCGGCATCCTCTGCAAGTGCGATCTGGCCAGCGAGATGGTCGGTGAATTCCCGGAAATGCAGGGCATCGCCGGTTACTACTACGCCAAGCATGACGGCGAAGCCGACGACGTCGCCCTGGCACTGAACGAGCAGTACATGCCGCGCGGTGCCGGTGCCGAACTGCCGAGCACCCTCACCGGTGCCGCCGTGGCCCTGGCTGACAAACTGGATACCCTGGTCGGGATTTTCGGCATCGGCATGCTGCCCACCGGCAGCAAAGACCCCTACGCCCTGCGCCGTGCCGCCCTCGGCGTGCTGCGCATCCTGATCGACAAGCAGCTGGATCTCGATCTGACTGAAACCGTCGCGTTCGCCATTAACCAGTTCGGCGACAAGGTCAAAGCCGAGGGCCTGGCCCCTCAGGTGCTGGACTTTATCTTCGACCGTCTGCGCGCGCGTTATGAGGACGAAGGCGTCGAAGTGGCCGTGTACCAGGCCGTGCGTGCGGTCAGCCCGACCTCGCCACTGGACTTCGACCAGCGCGTACAGGCCGTGCAAGCCTTCCGTGCGCTGCCGCAAGCCACCGCGCTGGCTGCCGCGAACAAGCGCGTATCCAACCTGCTGAGCAAGGCCGAAGGGCAAGTCGCGGCGAGCGTGCAAGCGCATCACTTCGACAACCCCAGCGAGTTCGCCCTCAACGCCGCGATCCAGCAGGCCGAGCAAGCGGTGCAACCGCTGGCCGCAGCGCGCCAGTACAACCTGGCCCTGAGCCAGCTGGCCAACCTGCGCGAGCCGGTGGATGCGTTCTTCGAGGCGGTGCTGGTCAACGCCGAAGACCCGGCCGTGCGGGCTAACCGCTACGCGCTGCTGGCCAAGCTGCGCGGCCTGTTCCTCGGTGTCGCCGATATCTCGGTGCTGGGCTAACGGAACGTAGGATGGGTTGAGCACAGCGATACCCATCACCCTGGATACGATGGGTTACGCCGCCTTGCGGCTAACCCATCCTACGGAGCCTCAAGCTGCTGCCATGAAACTGCTGATTCTCGACCGCGACGGCGTGATCAATTACGACTCCGACGCCTATATCAAAAGCCTCGACGAATGGATTCCCTTACCCGGCGCCATTGAGGCGATCGCGCGCCTGTCACAAGCGGGCTGGACCGTCGCCGTGGCCACCAATCAGTCCGGGGTGGCCCGCGGTTATTACGACCTGGCCACGCTGCAAGCCATGCACACACGATTGCGTGAATTAGTGGCCGAGCAGGGCGGCGAGCTGGGCTTGATCGTGCACTGCATTCACGGCCCGGATGAAGGTTGTGCCTGTCGTAAGCCCAAGCCGGGTATGCTCGAACAGATTGCCGCGCATTATGGCGTCGCACTCAAGGGCATCTGGTTTGTCGGCGACAGCAGCGGTGACCTGAAGGCCGCGCAAGCCGTCGACTGTCTGCCTGTTTTAGTAAAAACCGGCAAGGGTGAACGCACCCTGGCGCAAGGATTGCCAGCCGGCACCCTGGTATTCGATGATCTGGCGGCGGTTGCCGATCAGCTTCTCCACCTATAGAGCAGGCCCTGCCTGCGACGGTAAAAGCTCTTATGTCGACAGTGCAGACTCTCAGAATTTTCTTCTTCTACCTACTGCTCGGCGCCAGCTCGCTGCTCTGGTGCACGCTCAGCTTCTTTATTGCACCCTTCCTGCCATTTCGTGCCCGCTATCGCTTTGTTAACCAAAACTGGTGCCGTTGCGCCGTGTGGCTGGCCAAAGTGGTCATCGGCATTCGCTATCAAGTAAAAGGTCTGGAAAACATCCCAGAGCAGCCTTGTGTGATTCTTGCCAACCACCAGAGCACTTGGGAAACCTTTTTCCTCTCTGCGTTGTTTGAACCGCTCAGCCAGGTGATTAAGCGTGAGCTGCTGTATGTGCCGTTCTTCGGCTGGGCGATGGCCATGCTCAAACCCATTGCCATCGACCGCAGCAACCCCAAAGCCGCGCTTAAGCAATTGGCCAAGCTAGGCCATGAGCGCCTGGAGCAGGGCGCCTGGGTACTGATTTTCCCTGAGGGCACACGCATGCCGCCGGGCCAAATCGGCAAGTTCAGCCGTGGCGGCGCATCCCTCGCGGTTAATGCCAACCTGCCAGTGCTGCCGATTGCGCACAACGCCGGTGAGTTCTGGCCTAAACAGGGCTGGGGCAAGACTGCGGGCACCATTCAGGTGGTGATTGGCCCGCTGATGTACGCAGAAGGCATCGGCCCACGCGCCATCGCCGAACTCAACGACCGCGCCTTTGCCTGGGTCAGCCAGGCGCAACGCGATATCAGTTCACTGGATGCGCAGAGCCAACCGCTGGAAAGCCAAGCGTCAGCCTGAGCGTTCTGCGGCTAGGCATCTGACGAGGCATCGTGCGGCATCGACTCCATCAGCACGGAGCCAACCGTAAGCGGTGCCTGCATCTGGAAGCTGGGGCTCTCGCCCGTCACCGGGTAGGGATCGGTGAGGCGCTTATACAGCGCATGCACGGCCATCAGCCCAACCATCACCATCAGGCTGTAGAAGAAGCTCGCCGGGCCCCAGCGCTGCATGGTCAGTGACACCAGAAACGGGCCGATACTGGCACCGATGCCACCGACCAGCAGCAAGGTGCTGCTGGCACCCGTAGCTTGGTCGGCCTCCAGTTGGTCGTTGCTCAACGCCAAATAGAGCGCCAGCAGCGGGAAGCAACTCGCGCCGAATAGCAGCGCCAAGAGCAGATGGCTGTTGTTGCTGGTAAAGCCCAGCAGCGCACTGGCCAAGGCGAACAGCAGCGCCGCGCCAGCTGAAGCGGCAATTACCGTACGCCGGTCGATGCTGTCCGAGAGTTTGCCCAGCGGCCATTGCAGTAACATCCCACCGAGCACCAGCACCGCCATAAACAGCGACACTTCACTGACCTGCATGCCCAGCCGGCTGGCATACACCGCGCCCATGCCGAGCACCATGGCGTAGCAAGCGTTGATCAGAAACGAGCCGACCAGGCCGGTCGGCGCCACACGATAAAGACTGGCGATGCTCACCGGGCGAGCACTCTCGAAGGCCGGCATCGGCGTGGCGCTGAGCAAGATCGGGATGGCCGCGAGGCTGATCAGAATCGAGATCAAGGTAAACAGCTCGAAACCGGCCGGGTCGGACAGGTTGAGCAGAAACTGCCCGGCGGCAAGGCCGGCGAGCATGGTGATCATGTACAGCGACAGCAGCTGACCACGATTACGGTTATCCGCCGCCTGGTTCAACCAACTCTCGGCGACCACGTAAATGGCCGACACGGAAAACCCGGTAAGCAGGCGCATAAAGCCCCAGACCCAGGGGTCGACCAGCACCGAGTGCACCAAGATAGTCATCGAAGCCAGCGCGGTTAACGCCGCAAAGGCGCGCACATGACCGACCCGTTGAATGATCGAGGGCGCACGCAAGGAGCCGAGCAAAAAACCTAGGTAATAGGCGGACATCAGCAGGCCGGTGGCACGGGTATCAAAGCCCTCCAGCTCGGCCCGCACACCCAGCAGTGTACCTTGCGCACCGATGCACAAGCCGATGACGCCGAGACCGAAGAACAATGGCCACACCGTGCGAACAGTCTGCCGGAGCATGCACACCCCCTGAAACAGGTCGAGCCTGAGCAATGCGCCCAGGCTCGGGATGAGAAATGAGTGAACGGCTGCGCGGGAAAACCGCTGCAGCCGTTCGGGTCGATCGGGTGTAACGGACGGGCCAAAGGCCCGCCCGCTGGCGCAGCGTGATCAGCTCGGCAAGAACTCCTTGGCCCAGCCCAGGCTGGCGATGTTGCGCTCGATCATCGACTCGACCTCAGCTGCGCTGTAACCCATCTCGGCCAGTACTTCGCGGGTGGAATGGCCCCAGCGCTCAGGCAGGCTGACCGCCTTGATGCTGGCCTCACTTGGGCGGATCGCCAGGTGATCGATCTGGGTCAGGCAATGACCGCTCGGGTGCTCGGGGTGAACCGAGAAAGCAAAGCTGCCAAGGTCGATACCAACGGTGCCATCGCCTTCACGGCTGTACAGCTCGCGCAGGGTTTCGATCGACAGCGGTTCCGCGGCGGCGATATCGGCGGCCTGCAGCTGTTCAGCCCAGTAAGCAGCCGGTGCAGCTTGCAGTGCGGCTTTGAGGAACGCGCCAACATCTGCGGCGGCGCTGATCCCAGCCAGGCCTTCGATGCGCTCAAGCTGCGGCAACTCGGCCGCCTTGGAATCGAGGTAGAGCCAACCTTCAGAGGTTTTGTAGAAGTGCGAGAGGGCATTGTGGCCCAGCACTTCGCGGCCCGACGGCTCGTTGAACGGCGCGCGGCCGGCGTAATCGAAGGCGAACGACAGCTGCGCCAGGTTGGTGACCGAAGACAGCGAGGTGCGCGAGCGGGTCGGCCGGCCAGTCTTCATCTTGTGATAGATGGATACCGCCATGCCCAAGCCAGCCGCGAAGCCACAGTTGACGTCCAGAGTGCCGAGGTGCGCGTGCTCTTCCGGTGTTTCTGGGCCACCGAAACGGCTCATGATGCCGCTGTGCGCTTGGATGATGTCGTCGTAGCCGATGTAGTTGCTCTTCGGGCCAGGCAGCGGGCCGCCAAGGCAGTCTAGGCGGCAGAACAGCACACCCGGATTGACCGCTTGCAGGCTGTCGTTATCCAGCCCCAAGGATTTGAGCTGACGCTCTGGGGCGTTGATCACCACCATGTCGACCGAGCGCACCAGGCGGTTGAACACCTCGCGGCCTTCCTCGCTCATGATGTCGACCAGCGCGCTGCGCTTGCCCATGCCGGTCTGGAAGGTAAATAGGGTGCCGATCAGCGGGTCGTACATCGGTTTGACGGTGTCGAGCTTGATCACCTCGGCGCCGAAACGGGCGAGGAACGCGGTGGAGTGTGGACCGGCGATCACGTTGGTCAAATCGAGGATACGGAAGCCGTCGAGCCAACCGGCGTCGTTGGCCGGCTGCACCGCCTCACCGAGCGGATAAGTTGGCGGATGCGCGGCCGCGACGTCACGCAACTCGGCCAGCGCTTGGGCGAAGCTGACGTTTTTGCGTGGGCGCGGGCTGACCATCTGCTCGGCGCACTCTTCCAGCCAGGTGAACGGCCCCGGCTGCTTCATCAGGCCATACTCGGGGTCGTTAACTTCGACGATCAAGCCGGCGGTGTTGGTGTGCACGTGGTTGACCCACTCCTGGGTGGTGCGGTGCGGTGCGCCGGGAATCTGCCCTTCGCCGAAGATCGTGCCCCACTCTTCGGAGGTCTTGGTGAGGAAAGCCTGCTTCATTTTCGCCGAGATATGGTCAGCCCATTTCTTCGGCAGCGGGTAGACGCCGATGGAGGTCTCTCCATCCCACTCGCTGAGCGGCGCGTGCAGGTCATTCACTTCCGGCAGGCCTTCGGCAACCAGCTCGTCGTACACCCCCAAGACCTGCAGCGCACGCTTGGCGTGGTTACGGTGCGATGGGCAGACGCAATAGAACATGCGTCCGTCGGCACACTTGTAGGTGCGGTAGAAGGGATCGAGGTATTCCTGCAGGTCCTCGTAGCTCAGGTCCATGACAATGTTGTTGGCCTTGCGGTGCTCAATTTCCAGCTCGCGCATGGTCTTGTAGCGCTCGGGCAGGCCTTCGATCACGTAGGAGTTGTACGACAGGCCTTCCATCAGTGCGGAAATCACCGGCACTTCGATGGCATCGCCACGGCCGGTGCGCTCGCGGGCCTGCAGGGCCAGGGCGACAGAGGCGGCAGCCAGGGTGGTGGCATACGCCGAACCCAGCGGCAGCGGCGAGAAGCTAGGGTTGAGGCCCAGCAGCACACGGTTGAAGCCCATGTCGGTGAAGGCACCGGCGGTGGCAGCGACCACCGCTTCGGTGGCTTTCCAGTCGCGGCGCAGCTCGTCGTTGCTGGCAAAGCCGGGCACCGACAGGGTGATCAGTTCCGGGCGGGCTTCACGCAGCGCGTTGAAGTCGATGCCGAGCTTCTGCATCACGCCAGGGCGGAAGCTTTCAATGACGATGTCGGCCTGCTCAATCAGTGCCAGCGCCTGAGCCAGGCCTTCGGCTGATTTCAGGTCCAGACGCAGGCAGCTCTTGTTGCGATTAAGCACGGCATTGGCCGGGTGATCCCACTGCGGGCCCTGCGGTGGATCGATATGGACCACGCTGGCGCCCAGATCGGCGAGGGTCATGGCCACGGCCGGGGCGGCGATCTGCTGACCGAAGTCGACAACGCGAACACCGGTCAAAGGCAATTGATTGTTCTTGTTCATTTCACTGATCCCTCTAAAAGCGCGCCAGGCGGCAATCAATAGCCAGACTGGACATAGTGTTGAGTGTTCAGCGCGCCGTTATCACGGTGCCGAGTTATAACTGCCGAATAGCAAACCGCTGACTGACAGACACGCATAAAGCAAACTTTTTAATTGGCTTATTAACCTGATCCAGCTTTAAGTTTGTATTCGGCGTGGCGCGTGTGAGTTGTGGTCTTGTTTCGGTAGTGCCGATACTAGGAATGAATAAATTTAGGGGCCAGCAATAAAAAATAACCCTTAGGCCGGGTTTTATTTATGGCAGAGCGGGGCCGTGCATTAGCGCTGATGCGCGAGGCCACGAAGAAGGCTTGGTGAGCATCAGGTAGGCGGGGTCTCCCTGAGTAAAACCGCGGAGCCATAAAAAATTACGGGGCAAAGGTCGCTAATTTTTTGCTTCTCATCGTTTTTTATCTTCATAACAATAGGTTTCGTCTCGGTATCTGACCATTTTACGGTTTGCACGGTACGAGAAGCGCAGCTCAGCCAGGCGACACAGGGTCTGACGGCTAGTGCAGGTATACGCAGGAGCATGACAGGCAGGAGCGAGCAGGTTCTCAGATGGGCCGCGCGATCGACGCGGGTTCGAGAGTTAACCAACAGCTAAGAGGTAGACAATGAAAATAAATATAAGAAATACGCACATGCAGAGGGCCGGACAATGACAAGCCAAGCAAATAAATTGCCCGCGTCCGGGCTCTTTACCGGGGCACACCCGGTCATGTCGATTGGTGCAGCCTTATTGGTAATTGCCTTCGTGCTCTTTACCGTCATTGACCCGGAATATGCCGATGGGGTGTACGGTGCAGCCAAGAGTTTTATTTCAACCAACTTGGCCTGGTATTACATCGGTTTGATGAGTTTATATCTGTTTCTGGCTATTTGGCT
>JAWWDH010000027.1:0-16088 GCA_033720015.1 Pseudomonas sp. | reverse complement strand
CATCACGCCGGCATTTATGCCGCTGATGTTGCTCATGATGTCGCTAAACGATTGTTTGAGTACCGTGAGTCTTGAGGTCGCTCCGCCAGTTGCGTTGTTGTTGTTATTCAAACCCCAGTTCATCGAACCCGAGTTGTCGAGGATGAACAAAACGTTGGGCTTGGCCACTTCCACGCTTGTGTCAGCACTGCTAAAGAAAATCTCAGTGTCGTCCGCGAAGCTCTGAGCGCTGGATAAAACAAGAGCGCTGGCCAGGCAGGAAGCGAGGGTGCTGCGCAGGAATTGAGTGCTTTTCATGTCGCGAATCCTTGGCTTTAAGGCCCAAAAGTTAAAGAGCAGCCTGAGTTGTTGCGGTGCTATTGGAGTTGGCGACGCTGGCCGCCCTGGCGGTGTACGGCTGTAGCCGTGCAGCTACCGGACTCGCAGGTTTCCCCAGTGCTTCGAATCTCGAAGCAGTTCAGGCTCACCCTGCCAATTCCGTTACCAGCGCAGGGGCCGGTATATAGGGTGGTTACGCTAAATCGCTCGTTCGAGCTGCCTACCTGCACGGCAGTGGCCTCGGCCGGAAAGTTAGCGTTACTGGCATTTCCGAAGTATGTATTGGTCCATCTTTGTAAGCCGCTTTCCGCCGCTTGGAACGCTGCGTTCTGCTGTTGGCTGTTGGAAGAAATACGCAGCTGCAGGGATGATTGGTTAGCCGCTGTGATGGCAATCAAGGTAAGCATCAGCAGTAGCAGCAGGCTGACAAGTAAAACGACACCGCGTTGCTTGTGCATGTTCATTGCAGACGGTTCCTTAGCTCGTAGGTCGCACTAAAGGTTCGGTTATTCAGGGCCTCACTCGAGGCGCGTGAGTCACTGCTGCTGATCGTTAGGCGGATTGCAGTGCTGGTGATGGGGTTGCCATCAGGAAGAAATGTAACTGTCATGCTGGCGTTATCGAGGATCGGGTCACCGTTGCGAGATATAGTAGTCCCTGCGCTGCTATAGGTTACCGCTGGGGCACTCAGGTCTAGTGCAGTAAAGCTGCCGTCGCTTGCTTGGCAGCCACTGCCGGGTGCGGCGAATCTGAACGTGACATTGGTTGCCGCCGTACTTGTCACTGCATCATCCGGAAGTTTTCCCTGGCCGTTTGGTAGAGTGAGCACATTGTCTGCTGCAGTACACCCTTGATAGCCTGCCCTGCGTGCGTCAGCCCCAATAACCTCTAACGCGATTCGGCCGTTTTCCTGCATTTTTGCCAGCTCGCTATTGCTTAGGCCAGAGCGAAACGAACTGTTGAACAGCTCTGTCACGCCGATAATCAAAAGTGAGCCGATCAGGATGGCAACCATCAATTCGACTAAAGAAAAACCTGATTGACGTTTCATAGCTCGGCCACCACTTCAACGAATTGCGCAGAGTTATCCGGGCCTGAGTCCTGCCAAGTTATTCGCACTCTGTATGTGCTCCCGTTTCTAGCGATCACTGTTCCTCCGTCATTGACTCCTGGAAGACTTTCTCGCACTGAGGCGCACCATTGAGCCAGGTCTTTTGTGGCCAGTGCGGCACCCGCCGTCGGGGTTCCGCCGGCTGGGGACGCGCATGTCGGAAGACTGCTCAACGCGTAGGCATTATCTGTTGTTGCGAAGCTGATCTTGCGCGTGTCACTTGCAGAGAGGGCGACCTTGTTGACTCGCATCCTTTCGATGATGTCGTAGGCAAGCAAGCTGGCCTGGCTGCGGGCGTAGGCGCTTTCGTTGGATTGTTGGCTGCGAACTGTCAGGCTGGCCATGCCGAGTAGGCCCACGGCTAGGATAATCATGGCGATCATCACTTCGATAAGGGTGAAGCCGTGGTTACGTGTTTCTGAGAGTTTTTTCATTGAATGCCTACTCAATTTTGGCATGGCCAATGGCGTTTACCGAGACGTTGTTTGTGCTATCCACTGTAATGGAGCCGCTGGCAGCCGGTGTGCCGTCACTGCGGAAGGTAATGGCTGCACCCGTGATGGCTACATCGCTGGTTGCCGGGATGATTCGGATCACCTCTCCACCGCTGGTGACTACCAGACCGCCTGCACTCCAGTCATTACCGGCGCAGGTGCTTTGGTCGCTGCTGGCGCAAACGGTAACGCTGGTGCGGCGGGTTGCAGCTTCGCTACGAGCAAGCTGCATTGCTCCAAGCAGGTTGTTGCTGGCCGAAGTGACTCTGCCCCGCTCCATCATGCTTTGGTAGCTGGGCACTCCAATTGTCGCGATGATTGCGATGATAGCGACTACGACTATCAGTTCGATCAACGAAAACCCTGTACTTGAGTTCATGCAACCCTCGATTCGGATATCCAGCCTAGAGTGACTGCGAAGTTGTTTACGGCCACGTTAGCTTCTTTTGCATCAATACGCTCAAGCGTAACGGACAAGCGGGCTTATCCTGTGACGAGTTGAACTTATTAGGCTGGGGCTCTGTGAGGAGCGTCTCATGTTTCAACATTTAGCCTCGCGTCCGGGGCGCTGGCTTCGTACACGACCGGCAAGCGCGATCACGACCTGGTGTTCGGCTATGCCTTTGCGGCAAAGTGTTAGTGTTCCATTCATGGCTCGGGTGGTGCCGTCTGCTTCGAACTGGATATGGCCTTTGCTACGGTTCCAATACCAGAAAAAATCCTCTGCGATATTGGCCTGATAAAGCAGGACCTCATTGGCGTCCAGCTGACCATTTGCATTCTTATCAATAAATACCATGAGAGCTTCCCGCCAAGGTGCACTGTTCGAGCAACGGGCTGGGCCTGAGCAGAGGGTCGTAATTTGTCGATTGAATACTGCGCTGCTGCGTGCGTGGTGGAGAAACGCAAGCATCTGATTAACAGCTTGGGTTCGGGTATTTGCATCCCGGAGATCCTGCAGGTTTGGCAGTGCCATGGTTGAGATGATTGAGAGAATAGCGACCACTGTTATTAATTCGACGAGCGTACGTCCGTAGCTTTTCGGGGCCATATTCCAGCATCCTTGCTAGTGGGTAGATTTTGAAAATTAACCTTAGTCCAGGTTTGTTGAATGAGTAGTTTGGGAAAGATGATCGTTGTGGGGGGCGGCGTGCTGGGTATGCTTTCCGCTTTCCGCTTGGCTGAGTCGGGGAGGGGCGTAGTATTGCTTGAGGTTGGGCGCTTTGGAGCTGAATCCTCCTGGGCCGGTGGCGGTATTGTTTCGCCGCTTTATCCCTGGCGTTACAGCCCAGCGGTGACGGCTCTGGCGCACTGGTCGCAGGATTTTTATCCGCGCTTGGCCGAGCAGTTGCTGGCGCAGACGCAGATTGATCCAGATGTGTATGTCACCGGGTTGTACTGGCTGGACCTTGATGATGAAGCTGAGGCACTGGCTTGGGCACAGCGAGAAGGGCGGGCGCTGCAACCGGTCGATATGCCAACTGTGCAGCGTGCGGTGCCGGCGTTAGCCGCGGGCTTTGGCCGTGCGGTGCAGATGGCGGACGTGGCCAATGTGCGCAATCCGCGCTTGGTCAAGGCCTTGCGTGCGGCGCTGCAGCAGATGCCGAATGTCACCGTGCATGAGCAGTGTGCTGTCAGCGGTTTTATTCGCGACGGTGGGCGCATTACGGGTGTGCAGACCGCGCAAGGTGATATGCAGGCCGACCAAGTAGTACTCACGGCTGGGGCCTGGAGTGGTGAGCTGATGAAAACCCTGGGCATCGAGTTACCCGTAGCGCCGGTCAAGGGGCAGATGATTTTGTACAAGTGCGCCGAGGACTTTTTGCCGGCCATGGTGCTGGCCAGGGGACGCTATGCAATTCCGCGGCGTGATGGCCATATTCTGGTTGGCAGTACGCTTGAGCATGCAGGCTTCGACAAAACCCCGACCGAGGATGCGCTGGCCAGCCTGCAGGCCTCGGCGGTTGATTTGTTGCCGGCATTGGCCGATGCCGAGCGGGTAGGGCATTGGGCTGGGTTGCGTCCTGGTTCGCCTGAAGGCATTCCGTATATTGGGCCGGTGCCTGGGCATGCTGGGCTGTGGCTGAATTGTGGGCACTACCGCAATGGATTGGTGCTGGCGCCGGCGTCCTGCCAATTGCTGGCAGATTTGATGTTGGGGCGTGAGCCGATTGTTGACCCTGCGCCTTATGCGCCGACTGGGAGGCTGGGGCTGACGGGGTGAGCAGCTGTCGGGCTTTAGCGTTTCGTGGCTAAAGCCCAGCTCGTACACTGCGGCTCATGGTGTCAGTCGATGCCAAGTTTCTTTAAGCGGTAGCGCATCGAGCGGAAGCTCAGGCCTAGGCGCTGCGCGGCGGCGGTGCGGTTCCAGCGGGTTTCTTCCAGGGCCTGCATGATCAGCTTGCGCTCGATGGCTTCCAGGTGGTCTTCCAGGTTGTCGATCTGCGCGAGGCTGGTTTCACCGTTTTCACTGCTGGGGCTGCAGTCGGCCAGGCGTAGGTCGTTGCTGGTGATGCGGTCGTCTTCGCAGAGGGTGTAGGCACGCTCGAGCATGTTTTCGAGTTCGCGGACGTTGCCGGGGAAACGGTAACTCTTGAGTTTTTCCAGTGCGTCCTCATCCAGCTTGGCGGCGCTCAGACCGGTGCCTTCGGCTAAGCGCTTGAGCATGCTGTCGGTGAGCATGGCGATGTCTTCGCGGCGTTCGCGCAGGGCCGGTACGCGCAATTCGATGACGTTGAGGCGGTAATAGAGGTCTTGGCGGAAGCGTTCGGCGGCGACCTCCCCGGCGAGGTCTTTGTGGGTGGCGCAGAGGATGCGCACGTCGACGATCTGCTCCTGTTGTCCGCCCACCGCGCGTACGGCTTTTTCCTGAATTGCCCGCAATAATTTGACCTGCATCGGCAGTGGCAGGTCGGCTACCTCGTCAAGGAACAGCGTGCCGCCGTTGGCGGCCTGGAATAAACCCTGCTTGTCTTCGATGGCACCGGTGAAGCTGCCTTTCTTGTGGCCGAAAAACTCGCTTTCCATCAGCTCGGTCGGGATCGCGCCGCAGTTGACCGGTACGAAGGGTTGCTCGCTGCGCGGGCCCTGCTCGTGGATCAGTCGCGCCACCAGTTCCTTGCCGCTGCCCGACTCGCCGCTGATATACACCGGGGCCTGGCTGCGGGCGAGTTTGAGAATCTGTTTGCGTAAGGTCCGCATTGGCGGCGAGTCGCCGAGCAGACGGCTGTCCACCGGCAGCTCTTCGCCGTCGGCACTGCGCAGGCGCAAGGCGGCGGCGACCAGTTCGCGCAAGCGGCCGAGGTCGACGGGCTTGGTCAAAAAATCGAATGCCCCGGCTTTCAGTGCATTGATTGCGGTGTCCAGGCTGCCGTAGGCGGTGATCATCGCTACCGGCACTTGCGGGTGGCGTTGCAGGATGTGCTGTACCAGTTCCAGCCCGGTGCCGTCAGGAAGGCGCATGTCGGTCAGGCAGAGGTCGAAAGGTTCCTTGGCCAGCCACTCGCGTGCTTCCTTGACGTTGCGTGCGCTGCGGGTGTCGAGCTTCATTCGTCCCAGGGTGATTTCCAGGAGTTCGCGAATATCGGGTTCGTCATCGACGATCAGGGCTCTCTGGCGGGTCATGGTCAGCTCAGTTTGCGCGGGTGGGCGAAGGTGATGCGTAGGCAGCTACCGCCACCGTCGCGAAGTTTGTAGTCGAGGCGGGCCTGATTGCTTTCGCACAGCTCGCGGGAAAGATAAAGGCCCAGGCCGGTACCTTTGTTTTCTGTGGTGTAAAAGGGCTCGAACAGGTGATGCAGTTGCTCCTCGGCAACGCCAGGGCCGTCGTCCAGTATCTCAAGTACGGGGAGTTCGCTGTCCGGGTCGCGGAACAGTTTTAGCCACACCTGCCCCTGTTTGTTTTTCTGTGCGCTGTAGCGCAGGCCGTTCTCCACCAGATTGCTGAGTACCTGGGTGAGTTGGTGTGGGTCCATGCGCGTCTGGATGCTGCCGCTGCTGGTTTCCAGGTGCAGTGTTTGGTTCGGCGCGGCGCTGCTGCGGAACTCGCTAGCAAAACGGTGCAGCCAGTATTTCAGGTCAAGCAATTGCGGCTCGGCCTGGCGCCGGCGCGAGAGTTGCAGAACGTTCTCGATCACCAGGTTCATGCGCCGCGAGTGGTCCTGAATGATCTGCGCCAGGCGCAGGTCGTGCCCTTGTAGCTCATCCGACTCTTGCAGCAGCTGAGCCGCATGGCTGATGGCGCCTAGCGGATTGCGAATCTCGTGGGCGATGCCGGCGGTCAGGCGGCCCAGCGAGGCGAGTTTGAGCTGCTGCGCCTGCTGGGCGATTTGCGAGATGTCATCGAGGAAGATCAGCGTATGTTTGTGCGTGTCACGCTGCAGGGCGATAAAGCTCGGCTGCAGCACGCGGCCATCCGGGGTTGCTTGCAGGCTGGCGGGGCGCAGGCTGGGGTTGTGCGCCCATTGCTGCATGCGCGTGATCAGTTGCGGGCAATGTGGGTCGAGTATCTTCCCGGTTAAATCGCTGTGCCCTAACAGGCTGTTAGCGCCCTGGTTGGCCAGCAGCACGCGATGTAATTCATCGAGTACCAGAATGCCCGTGCGCATGCGTTGCAGGATCAGGGCGTTGAGGGCTTCCAGGTTGGCGACGTCGGCGGCGCGCTGCTCAGCGAGGTTTTCGCTGACTTGCAGGCGACGGGTCAGGCCTTGCACAAACAGCGCGGCAGCGAAGCACAGTGCGCCGAACGCGCCGACCTGCACGTACTGAGCGGAAGCAGCCGGTCGGCTGAGGCTGAGGTAGAACGTCAGGTAGATCATGCCAATTGCCGCAACGGCAGCAATCAGCAGGCCGATACGTCCGCGCAAGAGGATGTTGGCGATGGCCACGGCGACAATCAGCAGGTTGCCGATACCGCTGGGTGTACCGCCGGCGGCATAGAACAGGCCGGAGAGCAGAATCACATCGACCAAGGCCAGGCTGAATACCTGCGCCAGCCGTTTGGGGCGGCGCACGGTGGCGATGATCACAACGTTGAGTGCCAGGTACAGCCAGCTGCCGTTACGAAACAGCGCCGGCTGTGCCATGTCCAGCAGTTCTGTGTGTACATTGCTGGAGACCAGCAGCGCTAAAGTAATGCCGATAATCAGGCGGTACAGGTGATAGAGCCGCAGAATTCGCCAGCTTTGCTCTCCGCTCAAGGCGAAGTCAGTGGCCACTGGATTTTGAGCCTTGTTCTAGATGGGCCTGAGTGCAGAACCAGGCTTGGCCTTTAGCCAATGCGTGATCGCGGGGCACATGGATGCCGCAGTGTTGGCAGCGCACCATGGGCGCTGGCTTTTGCGTCTCATCAGGCGCTTTGGGGCGCACCGATGTTGATCGGATAAAGCGGCGCCACAGCCAGAAGGCGGCGGCAATGATGGCAATCCAGAACAGCAAGCGGAACAGGCCCATGGTGCTCTCTTCATATTGGCAGGCCGGCAGTTTAGCTAACCCATCGACATGCGCCCAGCGCTCAAACAGTCACCCAGGTGTTGTTATGCGTGTCGGCCGGCTTCTGCGGACAGTGCTCGGTTGTGCGGCGGTGCGCTATCGGTCAATAAACCGGTGATGTGTTGGCCTCGGTGCACGCCACTGTTGTCGGACGGCTGACGCCGTCGTTGGCTAGGTCGCTAGCAGGCCTTGTGCTGGTGGGCTCGGTCTGCGAGTTATCACTCCCGGCAGCGCAGGCAATAAAACTCAGGCCCTAAAAAGGGAGGCCGAGGCCTCCCTTTGGGTGTGTTGCGCTTGCTCAGTCGAACAGGCCGAACGTCAGGTAGCTGAACCAAGAGCGGCTCGGCGCTTCGGTGGCGTCGGCTTTCAGTTCATCCGGGATCAGCTCCTCGGCATCTTCGTACTGGCGAATGACGTCTTGGCTGGCGCGGGTTTCGCCGGGTGGCAGCGGCGTATCGGTTTCGATCAGGCCGAGGGTGGCTTTGGCCATCCAGGAGCGCGTATCGGCTTCTTCTTCGCGCGGTACGAATTGGCCGTCGACCAGGCTAGGGTGGTCTGGGTAGTTAAGCTTGAGGGCTTCCAGGCTGGTGGCTGCGAGGTCGTCCAGGGTCAGGCGCTGGTAGGCTTCGGTCATCACTGCGAGGCCATCGCCGACTGCCGGAGTTTCCTGGAAGTTTTCCACCACATAGCGACCGCGATTGGCGGCTGCGACGTAGGCGTTACGGGTCAGGTAGTAATGCGCCACGTGGATTTCGTAAGCGGCTAGCAGGTTGCGCAGGTAGATCATGCGCTGCTTGGCATCCGGGGCGTAACGGCTGCTCGGGTAGCGACTGGTGAGCTGGGCGAACTCGTTGTAAGAATCGCGGGCGGCACCGGGATCGCGCTTGGTCATGTCCAGTGGCACGAAGCGGGCAATCAGGCCACGGTCCTGGTCGAACGATGCCAGGCCTTTGAGGTAATAGGCGTAATCGACGTTGGCGTGCTGTGGGTGCAAGCGGATAAAACGATCAGCGGCGGATTTTGCCGCTTCCGGCTCAACGTTCTTGTAGTAGGCGTAGATCAGCTCCAGCTGAGCCTGCTCGGCGTAGCGGCCGAACGGGTAGCGCGACTCCAGCGCCTTGAGCTTGGCCACCGCAGCGGTGTAGCTACTATTGTCCAGGTCGGCTTGTGCCTGCTGGTAGAGTTCGGCCTCGCTGAGGTTTTCGTCGACCACTTCTTTCGACGAGCAGGCGGCGGTGAGGGCGAGGATTGCGATCAGCAGCAGGTGTTTCACTTGCATGGCGGCTTGCGTCCCTGTGACGGCGGCTGTCTTGAGCAAAGCCGTCCTGTTATGATGAGCGCCCCCGGTACCCCTGGGGCAAAGACGCCGTATTTAACCACAAGCGTGTAGCCGAAACCAAAGGCTAGACCTTTCAGACTTCCCGCCGTTGCCGAGCATGCCCTCTATTAATAAGCAGATTATTGAACTGAACGCCGAGGTGCCCTATGACATGGGCGGTCAACGCCTCGACCAAGTCGCCGCACTCCTGTTCGCCGAGCACTCACGTTCGCGTCTGTCTGCCTGGATCAAAGAGGGTCTGCTGACCGTCGATGGTGCGGTGTTGCGCCCGCGCGACATCGTCCACGGAGGCTCGCTACTGGCGCTCAAGGCCGAGCAGGAAGCCCAGGGTGAGTGGGTTGCCCAAGACATCCCACTGAACATCGTCTACGAAGACGAGCAGATTCTGGTCATCGACAAGCCTGCCGGGCTGGTGGTGCACCCGGCTGCCGGGCATGCCGATGGCACCTTGCTCAACGCCTTGTTGCACCACGTGCCGGACATCATCAACGTGCCTCGCGCGGGCATCGTGCACCGTTTGGATAAGGACACCACCGGCTTGATGGTGGTGGCCAAGACCATCGAAGCGCAGACCCGGCTGGTTGATCAACTGCAGAAACGCTCGGTCAGCCGCATCTACGAGTGCATCGTGATTGGTGTGATCACCTCCGGCGGCAAGATCAACGCCCCGATCGGTCGTAGCTCCTCGCAGCGTCAGCGCATGGCCGTAAGCGATGGCGGTAAGCCGGCGGTGAGCCATTACCGGGTGCTGGAGCGCTATCGCTCGCACACCCATGCGCGGGTCAAGCTGGAAACCGGGCGTACTCACCAGATCCGCGTGCACATGAGCCATATCGGTTATCCGCTGGTCGGGGATCCGGTCTACGGCGGGCGTTTCCGCATTCCGCCCGCAGCTAACCCGAGCATGGTGCAGACCCTCAAAGAGTTTCCGCGCCAGGCGTTGCATGCGCGCTTCCTCGAGTTGGATCATCCAATTACCGGTGAGCGAATGAAGTGGCAGTCGCCGTTGCCGGATGATTTCGTCTGGTTGCTGACGCTGTTGCGTCAGGATCGTGAAGCATTTATTGGGTGACCCCATGCACGATTGGCTGATGCCGCAATGGCCAGCACCGGCCAAAGTAAACGCCTGTGTCACCACCCGCAGTGGGGGTGTCAGTCTTGCGCCGTATGACACGCTTAACCTGGGCGAGCATGTTGGTGATGATCCGCAGGCGGTCGCGAAAAACCGACAGCGCTTGGTCAGCCTGCTGGGTTGCAAGCCGGCTTGGTTGCAGCAGGTGCACGGCATTGCAGCTGTTGAAGCCAGTCCAACAACAGTGCTTGAGGCCGACGCCAGCTGGACCCGCACGCCAGGCGTCGCGTGCACGGTGATGACCGCAGATTGTTTGCCAGCGTTGTTCTGTGATCGTGCCGGTACTCGTGTGGCAGCCGCGCATGCCGGTTGGCGTGGGCTGGCTGGCGGTGTGCTGGAGGCCACCCTGGATGAACTGGACGTGCCGGCGGATCAGGTGTTGGTCTGGTTGGGTCCGGCGATTGGGCCGCAGGCCTTCGAGGTGGGGGCGGAAGTGCGTGAAGCCTTTGTCAGTCAGCATGCGCATGCGGCGGCGGCATTACAGCCGAGCGTCAATCCGGGTAAGTTTATGGCCGATATCTACCAGCTGGCGCGCATTCGTCTGGCTGCCTGCGGCGTCGAAGCCGTGTACGGCGGCGATTTCTGTACTGTTAGCGACCCGCGCTTCTTCTCCTATCGCCGTTCGGCGCAAACCGGGCGCTTTGCCAGTCTGATCTGGCTGAGTAACTGAGTTCTCTAGCCCGCGCAGGCCGCGCGGGCTCACGCTTTACTGATCTCCATCAATGCCGCCTGGCTTGAAACTCGCACAATCGACCTCATCTACTCTTCATCTCGCAGGCTTTCTGTTTGGGTGCGATTCAGTGCGCCAGCCTGCCATCACTACGAGGGTTGATTGTTTATGCGAATTGATCGTTTAACCAGCAAGTTGCAGCTCGCGCTATCCGATGCGCAATCTCTGGCCGTGGGCCTTGATCATGCGGCCATTGAGCCGCTGCACCTGATGCAGGCGCTGCTCGAACAGCAGGGCGGCTCCATCAAGCCACTGCTGATGCAGGTCGGTTTCGACGTTAATAGCCTGCGTCTGGCGTTGGGCAAAGAGCTGGACCAGCTTGGCAAGATTCAGAACCCCTCTGGCGACGTCAATCTGTCCCAGGACTTGGCCCGTCTGCTCAATCAGGCCGACCGCCTGTCGCAGCAGAAGGGTGATCAGTTCATCTCCAGTGAGCTGGTGTTGCTGGCCGCGATGGATGACAGCACCAAGCTGGGCAAACTGCTGCTTGGTCAGGGCGTCAGCCGTAAAGCGCTGGAGAATGCAGTGGCTAACCTGCGCGGCGGCGATGCGGTGAATGACCCCAACGTCGAAGAAAACCGCCAGGCCCTGGATAAGTACACCGTCGACCTGACCAAGCGCGCCGAGGACGGCAAGCTGGACCCGGTGATCGGTCGTGACGATGAAATTCGTCGCACCATCCAGGTGTTGCAGCGTCGCACCAAGAACAACCCGGTGCTGATCGGTGAGCCGGGCGTGGGTAAAACCGCGATTGCCGAGGGCCTGGCCCAGCGCATCGTCAATGGCGAAGTGCCGGATGGTCTGAAGGACAAACGTGTGTTGTCGCTGGATATGGGCGCGCTGATCGCCGGTGCCAAGTTCCGTGGCGAGTTCGAAGAGCGTCTCAAGGCGGTGCTCAATGAGCTAGGCAAGCAGGAAGGGCGGGTCATTCTGTTTATCGACGAGCTGCACACCATGGTCGGCGCCGGTAAGGGTGAAGGCTCCATGGATGCCGGCAATATGCTCAAGCCGGCCCTGGCTCGTGGTGAGTTGCACTGCGTGGGGGCGACCACGCTCAATGAGTACCGCCAGTACATTGAGAAGGACGCTGCCTTGGAGCGGCGCTTCCAGAAAGTGCTGATCGATGAGCCGAGCGAAGAGGACACCATCGCCATTCTGCGTGGCCTCAAGGAACGCTATGAGGTGCACCACAAGGTGGCCATCACCGATGGCGCGATTATCGCCGCGGCCAAGCTCTCGCACCGCTACATCACCGACCGCCAGCTACCGGATAAGGCCATCGACCTGATTGATGAGGCGGCCAGCCGTATTCGCATGGAAATCGACTCCAAGCCTGAAGTGCTTGATCGTCTGGAGCGCCGCCTGATTCAGCTCAAGGTCGAGCGTCAGGCGTTGAAGAAGGAAGATGATGAGGCGGCCTTGAAGCGCCTGGAGAAACTCAAGGAAGACATTGCCCGCCTGGAGCGTGAGTACGCCGATCTGGAGGAAATCTGGAAGTCGGAAAAGGCCGAGGTACAAGGCTCTGCGCAAATCCAGCAGAAAATTGAGCAGGCCCGCCAGGAGTTGGAGGCTGCACGGCGCAAGAGTGATCTGGAGCAAATGGCCAAGCTGCAGTACAGCGTTATTCCGGATCTTGAGCGCAGTCTGCAAATGGTTGATCAGCACGGTAAAAAGGACAATCAACTGCTGCGCAGCAAGGTCACCGAGGAAGAGATTGCCGAGGTGGTGTCGAAGTGGACCGGTATCCCGGTGAGCAAGATGCTTGAGGGCGAGCGCGACAAGCTGCTGAAAATGGAAGGCCTGCTGCATCAGCGCGTGATTGGTCAGGATGAAGCCGTGGTGGCCGTGGCCAATGCCGTGCGCCGTTCGCGCGCCGGGCTGTCCGATCCTAATCGTCCGAGCGGCTCGTTCCTGTTTCTTGGTCCAACCGGGGTCGGCAAGACCGAGTTGTGCAAGGCGCTGGCTGAGTTCCTCTTCGACACCGAAGAGGCGCTGGTGCGTATCGATATGTCCGAGTTTATGGAGAAGCATTCCGTGGCGCGGCTGATCGGCGCGCCGCCGGGCTATGTGGGTTACGAAGAGGGCGGTTATCTGACCGAGGCGGTGCGCCGCAAGCCGTATTCAGTGATCCTGTTGGATGAGGTGGAGAAGGCCCATCCGGATGTGTTCAACGTCCTGCTGCAAGTGTTGGAAGACGGCCGCCTGACCGATAGTCACGGTCGTACCGTGGACTTCAAGAACACCGTGATCGTGATGACATCCAACCTTGGCTCCGTGCAGATTCAGGAGTTGCTCGGTGATCGCGAGGCGCAGCGTGCAGCAGTAATGGATGCGGTCAGCACGCATTTCCGTCCGGAATTTATCAACCGCATCGATGAAGTGGTGATTTTCGAGCCGCTGGCCCGTGATCAGATTGCCGGTATTGCGCAAATCCAGTTGGGACGTTTACGTGAGCGTTTGACTGAGCGCGAGCTCAACTTGGAGCTGTCGGACGAGGCGCTGGATAAGCTGATCGCCGTGGGTTACGACCCGGTATACGGCGCGCGTCCGCTCAAACGTGCCGTGCAGCGCTGGATCGAGAACCCCTTGGCGCAGTTGATTCTGGCGGGCAAGTTTGCGCCGGGCAGTCGCGTGACCGGGCGGGTTGAGGGCGATGAGATTGTCTTCGACTGATCGTGGCTAGCCGTATTAACGCCGCGCAATAAAAACACCCCGGTTCAGCTCGCGTTGACCGGGGTGTTTTTTTGCGTGGGTTACATGTGCTGGAGCAAAATTTCCAGTGCGGCTGCCTGGTCCTCGGCCAGGTCAATGATATGAAAGCCCGCCCAGCAGTGTTGGCCGTCAGCCGCGGGGCGGCTCCATAGGCAGTCGGCACCCAGGGTTATTTCACCCACGCCACCAATCAGCTGCTCGCTGACGATGCGGCATTCCACCAGCTCGTCGGCAGCCAGTGGAGCGTCGCTGAATAGCATAAAGCCATCGGCGGAAAGGTCGACAATCCGCCCCAGGCGTTGGTCTGAGTGCAAGTCAAAGACCTCCAGCTGCACGTCGGCGTTATGCCGGCTATGCAGGCGACGTTCGTCATTCATACGAGTTCCTTATTCTTGAGACTCAGCCGTGCGCCCGGTAAAACGCTGCAGCACGCGGTAAATAGCGGTAAGGGCGCGGTCCACCAGCGGTGCGCCTCGATCGGAGGTGACGATGCGCGCCAGCCCTTGTTCCATTTCAGTGGCCAGCTGGGTAAGTGGCTTGATTGCCACGCGCTGACCGCCTTGGTCGACAAACATATAGTTACGGGTTGTTGGGCTGAACCACGAGAGCTTGTGTGTAAGCACTTGCTCGCCCGTGACGAATTCGAACCAGGTGCCGAACTCGATCTGGCCCAGCTCTTTGGCCAGTGCTTGAGCGCGTGCGGAGAGTGTCGACTCGCGTGGCGCCAGGGTGGCCAGGGCGGCGTCTTCACCGAGCATGGCAGCCAGGGGGCTTTCTGGCAGGCTGGGTTTGAGTTTGGCGGCCACCTGCGGTTGTCTGGCTTGCACGGCATGCTGGCAGGCGACCAGGTCTTGTAACAGTCGGCGAATGCCGTCCTCGTGGTAGCCGCCGAGCAGCTCCAGGCCTTTGCGCAGGTCTTCGAGCAGCGGCACGCGCAGCTTCTGCAAGCGCTCGCGCCCAGCCTCGTCGAGCACAGTGCCGCTCCAGGCCAGTTGCTCGGCAGCTTCGCAGGCGCGCTGCCATTCGGGGCTGCGCTCGCCATTGCGCAGTAACACGAATACCAGCACATCGGCCCAGGTCAGTTCGAGGAAGTTGTGGATGATGCTCGGCGGCTGACGATTGTTCAGGCTATTGGCGATGACGTCGACCGCGTGCTGGCGAGCGCCGAGCAGCTTGTCGCGACCTTTGGCGGCTTCTACTGCGCGACGCTCGCGCAATTCGACCTTGTGCTTGAGGGTGCCGACGAATTCGTTGAACTCCTCTAGCAGGCTTTCAAACAGCTGCAGGTCACCTAAGAAATCATTAATGACTCGCTCGACCACCCACTGCATCTTGGCCAGCAGGCCGCGCTCATCACCTTCGCCGCCATATAGCACGCCGGCCTGGGCCATGCTGTTGAGCAGGCGGCGGGCAGGGTGGTGGTGCTGGGTAAACAGTGCCTTATCCTGCAGCGCCACCTTTAGATAGGGTGTGTGCAGGTGCGAGAGCGTGGTCTTGCAGGTGTCGGGCAGGTTGTCGTCGTCGAGAATAAAATCGAACAGCATGCCGACCAGGTCGATCACATCGGCTTCTTCGTCGGAAACCTTCTGCTGGCCGGGAAGCTCGCTATGGGCCTCCAGCTGTTGCTGCAGGTCGGCTTTCAGGCCTTCTACCTGCTGTGGGTGATGCAGGCGCTGCGACAGGTCGCTGGCCGAGTGTTGTTGCATGCGGTTGAGTGCGTCCAGTAGGGCGGACGCGCTGTAGGTGCTGGTTGCCTCGGGTGGAGTGAAGCTGGAAATGCTGCGGGTGCCGCCGAGCAGGGGGGCATTAATGTCGCGCTGGCGATGTTCGCCCAGCAGGGTGGTCAGGCTGCCTAGTAACTCCAGTGGATCGCTGGGCGGCGGGCCGCTGAGGTCGGTGTGGCCAGTGCGGTGCTGCTGCCCGGCAGGTTGCCCGGTTGCGCTGCTGCTGGTGTTTCTGTTGCCACTGCCACTGCCACTGCCACTGCTGGCGCTGCTCTCCGCCGATTGTTCGGTTGGCGTAGTCGCGGGCGCCGCCTTCTGCCGCGCAGGTTGGTTTTTGCGCTGTGCGCTGTACTTGAGGTTAGGCAGCACACCCGCATCGATCAGGCGCTGATTGAGTGCGGTATAGATGCTGTCCAGGCTTTGCATGACATGCGAGTCAAACAGCGTATAGAGGATGACCTTTATGCGCAGTGGGAATGGGCAGGGCGTCAGGGCGTCACGGAAGGCCTGGGCAATCATCTGTGGGCCGAAAGGGTTGATGTCCTCGCCCAGTTTCTGGCCGTTATTCAGCAAGGCCAGGCGTTGCTCCAGGGCAAATAGCGGTTGCGCGCAGCGTGCCTTGACCCGGCTGACCATATTGGTGACTTGCAGGCTTTCTTCATAATCCTCGTTTTGCACCAGGGCCAGTTGCTCGACGTCCAGCTCGCGGGTGCTGGGTGCTGGCTTGAGTTTGCCGTCGAGGAAGTCGGAGAAGTTCTGCGCGATCTGCTGGTGATAACTGCGCTCTATTTGTGGGCGTTGCCTGCGGATCTCCCGCATGTTGTCGAAGAACAGCGTTTGCACCTGATTGTTCTCGGCTTTTTCGGCGCACTCAAATAGCGTGTCGTCGACCTGGGCGAAGACTCCCGTCAGGTGTTCGGCTAAACGATTCATCACCAGCTTGCGGCAGCTTTGCACCAGCTCACCGAAGCGCGGCTGAATACCGCGGTTGGCAAGGGCCTGCATGGAAGCGGGTGGGGTTGGCGGTGTGCCCTGGTT
>JAWWDH010000026.1:0-16269 GCA_033720015.1 Pseudomonas sp. | reverse complement strand
AGCGCGATGAGGCTGAATGCCTGCAGCAGTTCGGTGAGGCGTATCGCGACTATATGCAGCGCAGCAAGATGTTTATTCCCGCTGTGTTTTAGCCACTACTGCCAGCTCAGGCGCGCCAGCTGCCACTCATCGCCCTCCAGCCACCACTCCATCTTTACGCTGTAGTGGCGGGCGCTGTCGGGGGTCAGGCCTTCGGCGCCGGTCAGGCCGATTTGAGCCTCGGTGTGGCCTTTCTCACGGTAGGTCGCGTCGAGGTGGCTGTTCTTGCTCAGGGCCAGCACCTTGATGTTTTTGTGGCGCATAAACAGCAGCAACATGGTGCGCTGCGCCCAGTCGCGGTCAAACTCGCCTTGGGCCGAGAACTGTGGGTGCAGTTGCTCAAGTACCTCGCTGTTTTTCTTCGCTTCGAGATTGTCCTGCAGTTGCTGCACGGCAGCTTCGAGGGCCGCTTGCGGGTCATCCTGACTGCCGCAGCCGACGAGCAGGGTGCAAAGCATTACGAAAGCGAGGGCAAATATCCGTATCGGCATGTTCAATTCCTGTTTCATGGTTATGATGCCCGGCAGAGCGTCAAATGCCTGCGCACCGCTGGTGCCTCGCGCAAGGCCGCCACGCTACGCACGCTTTATTCAGGTCAAGTCAGGAGCATGCCATGCAGACCTTGTATCCGGAGATTAAACCCTACGCCCGCCATGAGCTGGCGGTGCAGGCACCGCACGTGCTGTATGTCGACGAAAGTGGTTCGCCGGATGGTCTGCCCGTGGTGTTTATCCACGGCGGCCCGGGGGCCGGTTGTGATGCCGCCAGTCGGCGTTATTTCGACCCTAATCTATATCGCATCATCACCTTCGACCAGCGTGGCTGCGGCCGCTCCACTCCGCATGCCAGCCTGGAGAACAACACCACCCAAGCGCTGATTGCCGATATGGAAGTGATCCGTGAGCAGTTGGGCATCGACAAATGGGTGCTGTTCGGTGGCTCTTGGGGTTCGACCCTGGCCCTGGCTTACGCGCAAATCCATCCGCAACGTGTGCATGGGCTGATCCTGCGCGGCATTTTCCTGTGCCGCCCGCAGGAAATCAGCTGGTTTTATCAGGCCGGCGCCAGCCGCCTGTTCCCGGATTATTGGGAGGATTACCTGGCACCTATCCCCGTGGGCGAGCGCGCTGATCTGGTGCAGGCCTTCTATAAGCGCCTGACCGGCTCTGATCAGATCGCCCAGATGCACGCGGCCAAAGCCTGGTCGACCTGGGAAGGCCGTACTGCCACCCTGCGGCCTAATACGCAGGTGGTGGATCGCTTTAGCGAGAGCCATCGCGCGCTGTCGATTGCCCGCATCGAATGCCATTATTTCGTCAACAACGCCTTCCTTGAGCAGGATCAGCTGCTGCGTGACATGCCGAAGATCGCTCACCTGCCGGGGGTCATCGTGCATGGCCGTTATGACGTGATTTGTCCGCTGGATAACGCCTGGGCGCTGCATCAAGAGTGGCCGAACAGTGAGCTGCAGATCATTCGCGATGCTGGCCACTCGGCTGCCGAGCCGGGCATCACCGATGCCTTGGTGCGAGCAGCGGATGATATGGCCAATCGCCTGCTCGGCCTGAGGCCGGACGAAGCATGAAAGCACTGATTCAGCGGGCGCGTGGTGCCCGCGTGGATGTGGCGGGCGAGGTGGTTGGCGCGATTGATCAGGGCCTGCTGGCGCTAGTCGGCGTTGAGCCGCATGACACCCCGGCCAGCGTCGAAAAAATCCTGCACAAACTGCTCAACTACCGGGTGTTCAGCGACGCGGCGGGGAAGATGAACCTGTCCCTCAGTGATATTGGTGGCGGCCTACTGCTGGTTTCGCAGTTCACTTTGGTTGCTGACACCAAGGGCGGTCTGCGTCCGAGTTTTTCCAGCGCTGCGCCGCCGGCCCTGGGCGCTGAGTTATTTGATCTGCTGGTGACGCAGGCGCGGGCTAAACACCCGCAGGTGGCCACTGGGCAGTTCGGTGCCGACATGCAGGTGCACCTGGTCAATGACGGGCCGGTGACATTCTTGTTGGAAAGCTGAGTCGTCTGGCACCTGCTGCGCTGCTCAAAGCGCTCCCGGCGAGCGCCTTCCGCGCAGTGTTAAAACAGCCGCGCCAGTAGTGCAGTGACCGCCGTTTCTACGCGCAGAATGCGTTCGCCCAGCTGCACCGGTTGCAGACCGGCCTGCTGCAGCTTTTCCACCTCATAGGGGATCCAGCCGCCTTCCGGGCCGATGGCCAGGGTGACTGGCTGCTTGACAGCCCGGGGACAGGCCGGAAAATCTCCTGGATGGCCGGTCAGGCCGAGGGTGCCGGCGGCAATGCTGGGCAGATGGTCTTCGACGAAGGGTTTGAAGCGTTTCTCGATGATCACCTCGGGCAGCACGGTATCGCGAGCTTGTTCCAAACCGAGGATCAGCTGTTCGCGAATCGCCTCGGTTTCGAGAAACGGGGTTTGCCAGAAGCTTTTTTCCACCCGATAGCTATTGAGCAAAATCACCCTGGGTACGCCCATGCTGCTGACCGTTTGCAGCACCCGGCGCAACATCTTCGGTCGTGGCAGGGCGAGCAGCAGAGTGAGCGGCAGTTTGCTCGGCGGTGGCTGGTGGAGTTGCACCGACAACTCGGCCTGTTCGGCATCCAGGCGCAGTAACTGGCCGCTGCCCATCAGGCCATTCAAGCGGCCAACGCGCAGGCTGTCGCCGGCTTCGGCGCGGTGTACTTCATGCAGGTGTTTAAGGCGGCGGCCGCTCAACAACACGCGGTCGGCAGCGATAAAATCGCCGTCTTCGAGTAGCAGCAGGTTCACGGTTGCGCGGCAGGCGGTTGATCGTTGGGCGCGTCTTCGCTGTCAGCTTCGTCCGCCTCATCCTGTTCAGCGCGACGCTTGACCAGGCTGCCGCACAGCAAGCCGGCCTCAAACAGCATCCACATGGGCACCGCCAGCAAGGTCTGCGAGAAGATGTCAGGAGGAGTCAGCACCATGCCGACCACAAAACAGCCGACTACCACGTATGGGCGGCTTTTACGCAGGGTGGCGACATCAACCACACCAATCCAGATCAGCAGGAAGGTAGCAATCGGAATCTCGAACGCTACGCCAAAGGCAAAGAACAGGGTGAGGACAAAGTCTAGATACTGACCAATGTCGGTCATCATCTCCACGCCTTCCGGAGTCACGCTGGCGAAGAAGCCGAACATGATCGGGAACACCACGAAGTAGGCGAAGGCCATGCCGCCGTAGAACAGCAGGATGCTGGAAATCAGCAGGGGTACGGCAATGCGCTTCTCGTGCTTGTACAGGCCCGGTGCGATAAAGCCCCAAATCTGATGCAGGATGATCGGGATGGCCAAGAATAGCGCCACCATCATTGTTAGCTTGAACGGTGTGAGAAAGGGCGAGGCCACGCCGGTGGCGATCATCGTCGCGCCTTCCGGCAGGTAGGCGCGCAGCGGTGCGGCGACCAGTGCGTAAATGTCTTGGGAGAAGTAGAACAGCCCAGCAAACAGCAGGAATACCGCCCCGACAATCCGCAGCAGGCGTGTACGCAGTTCAGTCAGGTGTGAGACCAGAGGCATTTCCTGGTCGCTGTCCGTTAGTCGGCTCATGGCTGCGGGCTTTTATCCTGGCTGCTGGTTTCTGTTGCGGCGGGCGTGTCGCCCAAGCTGCTGAGGGGGGCGTTGAGCTTCTGCTTGGCCGCGTTCATTTCGCGCTCAAGCTCGAGAATCTGCTCGTTATGCAGCTGGCGGCGAATTTCGTCCGCGCCGATCTCGCGCTCGACCTCGGCTTTGATCGCACTGAAGCTGCGCTTGATTCGGCCGATCCACAAGCCAGCCGTGCGCACCGCGCCGGGCAGGCGATCGGGGCCCAATACCACGAGGGCGACGATGCCGACCAGCAGCAGCTCGGTAAAGCCAATATCGAACATGGCTTAGTCTTTTTTCGCCGGCTCTTCGACCTTGCGCGCCTGGGCGTCAATGGTCTGGCCTTTGGGCTCTTCTACGGCCGGTTTATCGTCTTCGTTACCCATGGATTTTTTGAAGCCCTTGATCGCATCACCGAGATCGGAGCCCAGGCCTTTGAGGCGCTTGGTACCGAACAGCATGACCACGATCAGTAGGACGATCACCAGTTGCCAGATGCTAATTCCACCGAATCCCATAACGTGTACTCCGAAGTAAATGGATGATCAGTTGTGTGGTCGCGCGGCTTTTTCCGCGTGCCCGGACAGGCCAAAACGTCGATCCAGCTCGTCCAGTACAGCTTGTGGATGCTGGCCAAGGGCGGCGAGCATGACCAAGCTGTGGAACCACAGGTCAGCGGTTTCGTAGATGACATCGCTGCAGTCACCGCTTAGCGCAGCGTCTTTGGCGGCAAGGATGGTTTCCACCGACTCCTCGCCGACTTTTTCCAGAATCTTGTTCAGGCCCTTGTGGTACAGGCTGGCGACGTAGGAGCTGTCGGCGGCCGCGCCTTTGCGCGACTCGAGTACTTCGGCCAGGCGGCTGAGGGTGTCGGTCATGCCCGTGTCACTCATGTGTGTTCCCTGCGCTATAGATGGCGTGCGGGTCTTTGATTACTGCCTCGACGGTTTGCCAGCTGCCGTTCTCTAAGACCCGGTAGAAGCAGCTTTCCCGGCCGGTATGGCAAGCGATGCCGCCAATTTGCTCGACCTTCATGATGATCACGTCGGCATCGCAATCCAGGCGCAGTTCGTGCAGCTTTTGCACGTGGCCGGACTCTTCGCCCTTGCGCCAGAGCTTGCCACGCGAGCGCGACCAATAGATGGCGCGTTGTTCGGCGGCGGTCAGCGCCAAGGCTTCGCGGTTCATCCAGGCCATCATCAGCACGCGGCCGGTCTTATGGTCCTGGGCGATTGCCGGCACCAGGCCGTCGCTGTTCCAGTTGATTTCGTCGAGCCAGTTAGTCATCGCTATATCCGCCCGTACCGGGCTGCTTGATTCATAAAGCTAGTGTGCCAGTGCGCACCCGGTGTGGCTATCGGCGCAACACCAGATAGACGCCGCCTACGACCATCAGCCAGCTCGGCCAGGCGAGCAGGGTCAAGGCCAGCCCTTGGCTGACGGCACCGGCAATCAGCGCCGCACCCAATAGACGAGCCGGCCATTGGCGGCTGGTCGCAGGCTGCTCTTGGCGCTGCGCCGGTTGTTGGTTGAGGCGCTCCAGCGTCTCACGGGCGATTTGCGACAGGTGCGGCACTTGCTCGGCTTGCAGTTGCAGGTTACGCAGCAGGTGCAGGGGGCTGATGCGCTCGCGCATCCAGCGCTCAAGGAACGGCTGGGCAGTGCTCCACAGATCCAGGTCCGGGTAGAGCTGGCGGCCGAGGCCCTCAATATTCAGCAGGGTTTTCTGCAGCAGCACCAGTTGCGGCTGCACTTCCATGTTGAAGCGCCGCGCGGTCTGGAACAGGCGCAGCAGCAATTGGCCGAAGGAGATGTCTTTCAGTGGACGTTCGAAAATCGGCTCGCACACGGTGCGGATTGCCGCCTCGAAATCATTGACCTTGGTTTCGGCCGGGACCCAGCCCGAATCAATGTGCAGTTGCGCCACACGGCGGTAGTCGCGCTTGAAGAAGGCCAGCAGGTTGCGCGCCAGGTAATCTTGGTCTTCGGCGGTCAAGCTGCCGATGATGCCGCAGTCGATGGCGATGTACTGTGGGTTCCACGGCGTACGCGTGCTGACGAAGATATTGCCGGGGTGCATGTCGGCATGGAAGAAACTGTCGCGGAACACCTGGGTGAAGAATATCTCCACGCCGCGTTCGGCCAGCAGTTTCATATCAGTACGCTGGTCGGCCAGGGTTGCCAGGTCGGTGACCTGAATTCCGTAGATGCGCTCCATGACCAGCACTTTCGGCCGGCACAGATCCCAGTACACCTGCGGTACATAGAGCAGCGGCGAGCCATCGAAGTTGCGCCGTAGCTGGCTGGCGTTAGCCGCTTCACGCAACAAATCGAGTTCGTCGTAGATGGTTTTTTCGTAATCGCTGACCACTTCCACCGGGCGCAGGCGGCGTGCGTCGGCTGACGACTTCTCGGCCAGTTTGGCCAGCAGGAATAGCCATGCGATGTCTTGTTCGATCACCGGGGCCAGGCCCGGGCGAATCACCTTGATCACCACTTCCTCGCCGCTTTTCAGTTGCGCGCCATGCACCTGCGCCACCGAAGCAGAGGCCAGAGGCTGTGCATCGAAACGGGCAAATACTTCGCTGACCTTGGCACCCAGCTGGGCTTCGATCAGCGCCTGCGAATGGGCGGGGTCGAAGGGCGGCACCTGATCCTGCAATTTGGCCAGCTCATCGGCGATATCCGGTGGTAGCAGGTCGCGGCGCGTCGAGAGCAGCTGGCCGAACTTGATAAAGATCGGCCCCAGTTCTTCCAGTGCCAAACGTAAACGTGCGCCGCGTGACAGCAGTAAATCGCGGCGTGGCAGCCAGCGCCAGGGCAATACATAGCGCAGCACGCGCGCCCACAAGGGCAGCGGCAGGGCGAATAACAGGTCATCCAACTGGTAGCGAATCACTACGCGCTGGATACGCAACAGACGACGAACGGCAAGCAGCTTCATGCGATGGGCTTATGGTTTTGGGCTAGGCGTTCAATGCGGGCATCGAGACGGTCGAGGGACAGCTTTAGCTGGTCGAGTTCGGCAAAGCGGGCGTCGGCTTCGCGCTGGCCGACCAGGCTACGCGACTCTTCGCTGAGGTAATCCGCCAGGTTCAGGCGCAGGCTATCCAGAGTTTGGCTGGTCCAGCTGGCGCGGCTGCGTAAATGCCCGCCGAGTAGTTGGCTGCCGACCGGGCCGAGCCAGCGAGACAGCTCGTACTCCCAGTCCAGTTCCAGGTCTTGCAGGATGCCGGCAAGTTCCAGCAATGCGCCGCTGTCGCCCTCCAGGCTGACTTCAGGGCTGTGCAGGATGCTGGTTTTGTCCTTGCTGGTGGCCAGGCGCATGAGACTGGCAGCGGGCGCGCGCAAACTGCAATCGGCCTTACCGGCCCACTGTGCGGCCAGTTGCAGGCCGCTGGCGCTGGGCAGAATAAACAGCTGCAGGTTCGGCGCTGTGCATTCCACAGCAATCACTCGGCCGCTCAAGCGTGCCAGGCGCGGCAGCGCGGTGCTGTCCATGGCCAAGACGCGATTGAGACCGAGTTCGACCCCGGCCAATAGCCCGGTCAGTAGCATTAGGGCTTGATACCACGGTGCAGGGCGACGATGCCGCCGGTCATGTTGTGGTAGGTCACGCGCTCAAAGCCGGCCTCAACCATCATCGCTTTGAGGGTGTCCTGATCCGGGTGCATGCGGATCGACTCGGCCAGGTAGCGGTAGCTTTCGGCGTCGTTGGTGATCAGCTTGCCAGCCAGTGGCATGAACTTGAACGAGTAGGCGTCGTAAAACTTCGACAGCAGCGGGTTGGCGGGTTTGGAGAATTCCAGAACCAGCAAGCGGCCGCCGGGCTTGAGTACCCGCAGCATCGAGCGAATGGCGTCTTCTTTGTGGGTGACGTTGCGCAGGCCGAAAGCGATGGTCACCACGTCGAAGTGGTTGTCCGGGAACGGCAGCTTTTCCGCGTCGGCCTGAACGAAGCTGACGTTGCCGGCCACGCCCTTGTCGAGCAGGCGATCACGGCCGACGCGCAGCATCGACTCATTGATGTCGGCCAGTACCACTTCGCCCGTTGGGCCTACCAGGCTGGAAAACTTACGGGTCAGGTCGCCGGTGCCACCGGCGATATCCAGTACGCGGTTACCACTGCGTACACCGGACAGTTCGATGGTGAAACGCTTCCACAGGCGGTGCATGCCGCCGGACAGCACGTCGTTCATCAGGTCGTACTTGGCGGCCACCGAGTGGAAAACTTCGGCGACTTTCTCCGCCTTCTGGCTTTCCGGCACATCTTGGAAGCCAAAATGCGTGGTGGGTTCGCTGTCGCTGCTCTTGCGCGGGTCGTTCATCGTGCCCTTTCCTAAAACACAGAGGCTACCTCTAAAGTGGCGGCCATTCTAAACCCAAAAAGCCCCGCTGGGTTTGGGCCTTACACGGCAAAGGACAAAGATGCTCGCCCGCTGTGCCGCCGGAGTTGCTTGCAGCTTGCGGCTTACAGCCTTGCTATAGTCGCAGCGACTTAAGGTCGCAGTTAACTGGCGAGGAGAAATGCCATGGCCAAGATCACTATCGAACGCCCCCACAACCTAGGCCGCGAAGCCGCCCGGGAGAAAGCCGAGCAATTGGCCGAGCGCCTGGCTCGCCAATATGACGTGCGCTACCGCTGGAATGGCGACAGCTTGGAGTTCAAGCGCAGCGGCGCCGATGGCAGCATCGAGGTGCGTGAGAGCAGCGTGCGCGTGCAGCTCAGCCTGGGCTTGTTGTTGTCCGCAATGAGCAGCAGCATCAAGCGCGAGATCGAAGAAGTGCTGGATAAGAATTTACAGGCTTAGTATGCGGTTTCTAATTTTCATCGATACCTTACGTCTAAGCCTGCATTCCGTGGGCGTTTCCTCGAAACACTAGAGTGAGGTGCACCATGTCGAAAGTTGCCGTTAAAAAGAAAGTCGTCGTTGAAGAAAGCACCAGCGTGCTGAGCGACGCCAAAGTTTACGCCCGTAAAATCTGGTTGGCTGGCCTGGGCGCTTACGCCAAAGCCGGTCAAGAAGGTAGCGAGTACTTCAAAGAACTCGTGAAAGGCGGTGAAAGCGTTGAAAAACAAGGCAAAAAGCTGGTCAACGAACAGGTTGAAGCAGCCAACAGCCAGATCGACAGTGTTAAGAGCACTGTCACCAGCAACGTCAGTAGCGTGAAAGGTAAGTTTGAAGTGCGTCTCGACAAAATCGAGAAAGCCTTCGACAACCGTGTAGCCAGCGCACTGAACCGCCTGGGCATCCCATCTAAGCAGGATGTAGAAGTGCTGTCTGCTAAGCTGGATGAGCTGAGCGCGTTGCTCGAGCACGTCGCGCGTACCAAATAAGGAGAGCAGCAGAATGGCCGTCAAAAAGAAAACCGAAAAGCAAACCACTTCCTGGATCGGCGAAGTAGAAAAGTACTCGCGTCAGATCTGGCTGGCTGGTTTGGGTGCTTACTCCAAGGTCAGCAAGGACGGCAACAAGCTGTTCGACACGCTGGTTAAGGACGGCGAAAAAGCCGAGAAGCAAGCCAAGAGCGAAGTCGACAAGCAAGTTGGCGCGGTGAAAAGCACTGTGAACACGAAAGTGGACACCGCCAAATCGCGCGTTGATGAAGTTAAAGACAAGGCAATGGGCAAGTGGGGCGAGCTGGAAGAGGCCTTCGATAAGCGTCTGAACAATGCCATTTCGCGCCTCGGTGTACCGAGCCGCAATGAAGTGAAAGCGCTCAACGCCAAAGTTGAAAGCCTGACCAAGCAGATCGAGCAACTGACCGGCGTATCGGTCAAGTCGGTTAAGCCTGCGGTCAAGAAAGTAGCTGCCAAGCCAGCCGTTAAGCCGGCTGCCAAAACTGCTGCTAAGCCTGCGACCAAAGCAGCTGCTAAACCAGCAGCCAAGGCGGCGGCCAAGCCAGCTGCCAAAGCCGCGGCGAAGCCAGCAGTGAAACCTGCCGCTAAGCCAGTCGCTAAGCCGGCAGCCAAACCCGCCGCGGCTAAGCCAGCTGCGCCGGCAGCCGCTGCTGCGCCTGCTGCGCCTGCTGCGCCTGCTGCACCGGTGACACCTGCCGCGCAGTCGTAAGACTCAGTCGCAGTACTCGCAAACGCCCGGCCCAGTGCCGGGCGTTTGCGTTTGTAGTGCTGTTTAATGTTCCTGGTAGCGCTGCGCCAGGTGTTCGGCGGCGTAGCGTGGTTCTTCGGCCAGGTGCGGGGCCACCAGCATCATCACTTGGTACACCACCAGACGGCTCTCGCCTTCGCGGCCGATGATGCGTTGGTAGTCGAGGGAGAACATCAGGGTCAGGGTGATCTGCTCGACTAACTGACCTAGCGACTGGGTATCGCTTTGCAGTTGACCGTCGATCTGCAGTTGCGCCAGCAGCTCGGCCAGGGCGCGCTTCAGGCTGTTCAGCCAATGGCGCATGCCGCGTTCCAGTTTCGGCAGGCGGCTGGTCAGGTTGGACAGGTCTTGGAAGAGGAAGCGGTAGTGGGCCAGGCGCTCGACGATCAAGTGCAGAAATAGCCAGTAGTCTTCCACATCCAGCTGCACCTCCTCGGGTGGCGAGAGTAGCGGTGCCAGCTCTGCCTGAAAGCGCTCGAACAAGCCAAGAATCAGTGGCTCTTTGCCGTGAAAGTGGTAGTAGAGGTTGCCCGGGCTGATACCCAGCTCGTTGGCGATTTCCAGGGTGGAGACGTTTGGCTCACCCTTCTGGTTGAACAGCAGCAGGGCGCATTCAAGGATTCTGTCGCGCGTCTTCATTGGTTCTTCTTATTCTGTCCGCAGAAAGTCTGACGATACTTGGCCTGCAGCAGGCTGCGAGCCGTTTGAGCATGGCTGGGTAAACGCTTAACGCACATGCACATAGGTGCCGGGGGCCGCTTCCATGGCCGGGTAGTTCGGGTTGCCCAGGGTCATTAAGGTGTCGCTCTGTTCGCCGGAGCGCTCCTGCACCCAGCTCAGCCACACCGGCCACCAGCTGCCCTGCAGGTGCTCGGCGTCGTGGTACCAGGCGCGCGGGTCGTCGCTGAGTTTGGGGCTTTCCAGGTAATTGGATTTTGAATTGCCTGGCGGGTTGAGAATGCTCTGGATATGTCCGCTGTTGGACAGGATAAAGCGCCGATTGCCACCTAGTAGCAAGGTCGAGCGGTACACCGCATCCCAGGGCGTGATGTGGTCGTTGATGCCCGCCACGCTGAAACTGTCCACCGTGACCTTCTGCAAGTCGACCGCTGTGCCGCAGACTTCCAGGCCGCGTGGCTGGGTCAGCGGGTTGTGTTTAAAGAAGTCGATCAGATCGCCATGCAGCGCTGCGGGCAAACGCGTGTTGTCGTTGTTCCAGTAGAGAATATCGAAGGCCGGCGGCTGTTTGCCGAGCAGGTAGTTGTTGACCCAGTAATTCCATATCAGGTCATTTGGGCGCATCCAGGCAAATACCCGCGCCATGTCGCGGCCATCCAGTACGCCCTGCTGGTAGGAGCGGCGTTTGGCGGCTTCCAGGGTTTTTTCGTCGGCAAACAGCATGGCCGGGCTGTCGATCTGGCTGTCGAGCAGGCTGACCATATAGGTGGCGCTGGCCACTTTGCGCAGCTTTCGCTTGGCCTGCAGGTGGCCTTGCAGGGCGGCGATGGTCAGGCCGCCGGCACAGGCACCGAGCAAGTTGACGTCTTTGCTGCCGGTGATTTCACGGCAGGCATCAAGGGCGACCTCGAGTGCTTCCACATAGCTCGACAGCCCCCATTCACGGTGCCGCGGATCAGGGTTGCGCCAGCTGACCACGAAGGTTTGCAGACCATTCTTCAGCGCGTATTGGACGAAGCTCTTCTCGCTGGAGAGGTCGAAAATATAGAATTTGTTGATCTGCGGCGGCACGATCAGCAGCGGCTTGGCGAACTGTTTCTCGCTCATCGGTTTGTACTGGATCAGCTCCAGTAACTCGCTGCGGAACACCACTGCGCCGCTTGTGGTGGCCAGGTTATGGCCGACCTCGAAGGCGTGCTTGCTGACCTGGCTGGGCATCCCGTCGTTGTTCAGCAGGTCATCGAGCAAGTGGCTCGCGCCCTTTATCAGGCTGCTACCGCCACTGTTGAACAGCTCTTTGATCACCTGCGGGTTGAGCGGGGTATTGGAGGGCGCCAGGGCATCCCCCAGCAGGGTGGCGATAAAGCGTGCACGGGCCCTGTCGTCGGCGCTCAGGTTGCTCTCATCAATCCAGCTGTTGAGCTGCTTCTGGCAGGCCAGATAACCTTGCAGGGTGCGGCTGTAGACTGGGTTGTCACGCCAGGTCGGGTCGGCAAAGCGCGGGTCGTGCGGGTTGAGCTTAAATGGCTGGTCGCCGAGCAGCACGCGGCCCAGTTGGCCACCTAAGGCCTGCGCATGGCGAGCGCTGTGGATGGGTTGCTTGATGCCTTGCAGGGCCAGGCCGCGCAAGGTGGAGAACAGATCACGGCCGCGCAGGCCGACTAGCGCGTTCTGGGCGTTCATCACGCGATTGTTCGCAGGGTAAGCGCGTTTGGCAGGTTGGTCTCGCATTGGGCAACACTCCGTCGTCAAACCGTGAGACTTCAAGGTCGGTAGCTCAGCAGCAAGGCTTGTACCAATGCGCGCGCATGTGCATTCCAGACAGCTGCGCGCCAAGACTCAGGTAATACAACGTGCCTGAAAGTGGGTCAAGCACTGCGCTGCCCGCACTGTCCCGGTGCGTGTGGCGGAGCTTCTGTATCATCCCGCGGACGATTAACCGTGAGTGCGGGCCGGCGTGGGCTGTGGGTGCATGATGGCGCGCTGACGTTCCTCTTCCAGGAACTTCATGATGATCGGCGCAACCGCTTCAGCGCGGGTTACCAGGAACAGGTGACCGTCATCGATCACGTGCAATTCCGAGTTGGGAATGCGCCAAGCCAGCAGGCGCATATTCACCAGCGGGATTAGCGGGTCGTCGTCGCCGGCCATCACCAGGGTCGGTTGGCGAATCTTGTGCAGCCAGTGGATGCTGGTCCAGCCGAGGCCGGCGAACAGCTGCCAGTAGTAGCCCATCTTGCCGCCCGAGCGGACTTTACTGGCGTGCGCCAGCGCCAGTTTCGGGTCGCGGCGGAACGCCCCGCCGTAGATTTGCGGGGCAATCTGCACACCATAGGACGGCTGTACATAGCGCCGTGGGCTGGCCATGCACCAGAGCACCTTGGGCTTGCCAGGAATCATCACCGCGCCGGCTGAGGTGGCAGCGAGGATCAGCTTCTTACAGCGTTCCGGGTAGTCGTGGGCGAATTGCTGCGCCAAGGCGCCACCCCACGACACGCCAATTGCGTTGACTTGGCCGTAGTCCAGGTAATCGAGCATGCGCGCCGCCAGTTTGGCCAAACCTGGGAAGCGATACGGTGTGCTGGGTGTTGATGAGCCACCGACGCCGGGCACGTCGAAGGCGATTACTTCGAGGTCAGGGTCCAGGGCGCGCACGAACGGCATGACCAGCTCCAGGTTGGCCCCGATGCCGTTGAAAATCAGCAATGGGGTCATCGTGCCGTTGCCGGGGCGAACGGCGGTGCGGAGAGTCTGGCCGTCCAGCTCTATGGTGCGAAATACAAAAGGTAGCGACATGCGCAGAAGCCCTAGTCAGTTAAAACGCTGAATTAGACCCTCCGGGTCTTTTTCAGAAGCGCCAGGGCGAAGCCTGGTTCGCCCCACCCGCTCAAATGAGTGGGTGGGGAACGACACCTCCAGTGCCGCGGGCAGTATGCGCAGTGCGCAGGTATTAACGTTCGTGAACGTAAGTGCCGGGGGCTGCTTCGCCGGCCGGGTATTTCTTGTTGCCCAGTTGGGCGGGTGCTTTCTTCAGCGCCCCGGAGCGCTCGGCGAGCCAGTTTTGCCAATGCAGCCACCAGGAGTCGGTGTGCTTGGTTGAGGTGGCTTGCCAGGTTTTCGGGTCCGCGTGCATTTGCGTGTTGGTCATGTAGCGTGCTTTCGGGTTGCCAGGCGGGTTGAGAATGCTCTGGATGTGCCCGCTGTTGGACAGCACGAACTCGACATTGCCGCCGAACAGATTGGCCGACTTGTAGCAGGACTCCCACGGCGTGATGTGGTCGGTGGTGCCGGCTACGCAGAACAGATCGCTGGTGACCTGCTTGAGGTCGATTGGCGTGCCGCAGACTTCCAGTCCGCCCGCGCGAATCAGCGGGTTGGAGGTGAACATGTCGATAAATTCGCCATGCAGGGCAGCCGGCAGGCGCGTGGTGTCGTTGTTCCAGTGGAGGATATCGAACACCGGTGGCTCATTGCCCAGCAGGTAGTTGTTGACCCAGTAGTTCCAGATCAGGTCGTTGGGGCGCATCCAGGCGAACACCTTGGCCATGTCGCTGCCTTCCAGCACGCCAGCCTGATAGGAGCGGCGCTTGGCCATTTCCAGGCTTTTCTCGTCGGCGAACAGCGCCACGTCGGTTTCCAGGCGGTTGTCCAGCACGCTGACCAGCAGGGTCAGGGCATGCACCTTTTTCTCACCCAGCGCGGCGTAATGGCCCAGCAACGAGGTGGTGGTGAGGCCGCCGGAGCAGGCCCCGAGCATGTTGATGTCCTTGCTGCCGGTCACGGCGCTGACCACGTCGATGGCCTCTTTCAGCGCTTCGATATAGGTCGACAGACCCCACTCGCGGTGCGCTTTGGTCGGGTTGCGCCAGCTGACCACGAAGGTCTGCACGCCGTTGCGCAACAGGAAGCGCGCCACGCTCTTCTCCGGCGACAGGTCGAACACGTAGAACTTGTTGATCTGTGGCGGTACCACCAGCAACGGGCGCTCGAGTACCTGCTCGGTAATCGGCTTGTATTGGATCAGTTCCAGCAGGTCGTTGCGGAAAATCACGGCGCCATCGGTGGTGGCCAGGGTCTTGCCGACCTCGAAGGCGTTCATGTTGACCTGGCTAGGCATGCCGCCGTTGTTGACGATGTCATGGGCCAGGTGGGACAGGCCGTCGAGCAGGCTTTTACCACCGGTTTCAAAGAAGCGTTTGACCGCAGCCGGGTTGGCCATGCTGTTGGTCGGCGCCATGGCTTCGGTCATCAGGTTGATCACGAAGTGGCCACGGCTAGCATCCTGTTCGGACAGGTTGCTGTGCTCGACCCAGTCATGCAGTTCCTTACGCCAGGCCAAGTAGGTTTGCAGGTAGCGGCGGTACAGGGGGTTCTGGCTCCAGGCTGGATCTGAAAAGCGCCGGTCGCCGTCTGCGGCTGTGAGGTCGGATTGACCGAGCATCACGTTCTTCAGCTCGATACTGAAGTGGGCCAGGTGTTTGGCGCTGTGCAGGGGCTGCTTGAGGGCTTGCTTGAGCACAATGCGGGCGGAGCTGAGCAAGTCTTTACCGCGGATACCAATGACCGGGTTGAGGCCCAGGGTATTTTCGGAGGCCTGGTGCTTCAGGTCATCATTGTTCTTATTTGTCATCTACAACGCTCCATTGTCCTGAGACGAAATACCGGCGGACTGCTGTGCACGGCGACACAGGGCTAAGGGCCAGGTATTGCCCGGATTACCAAGGGCGGATCGCTCCGCAATCTTCCCAGTTACTGGCCAGGCCAATAACACGAAAACTTCCAGTTACTTGGTTACCCGAGTTTATGCATTTGTGCAAGCGAGCCGCAATTTGGGCCGAATGTAGAGGAAGTATGCAGAGAAGGATTAGAAAATGCGCTCTAACCGGGCAGAAACCACTGGCTAGAAGGGCTGCGCTGGTGCGGCGGGCTGCCGCGCAGCAGGGGCGGCGGGTAACGGGAGGCGCTAAGCGCCTGGGTCAAGGGTTGGCGGTGTGCGCGCTAGGCGCTTCAGAGCATTAACTTGACCACGCTTTCGCTGGGGTCGCGGGACTTGCCGGCGGCGCTCAGTGCGGCCAGGTAATCGTTCCACAGCTCGGCCTGGCGCAGGGCCAATTGCTCAAGGTAATCCCAGCTGAACAGGCCGCTGTCGTGGCCGTCATCGAAACTCAGCTTGAGCGCGTAGTTACCGGCCGGCTCGATCTTGTTCAGGCCAACGCCAAGCTTGCCGGTTTGCAGGATGGGGTTGCCGTGGCCCTGTACTTCCGCCGACGGTGAGTGCACGCGCAGGAACTCGGCCGGCAGGCTGTAGCGCTCGTCAGCCCCATAGTGCAGCTCCAGGGTTTTCGAGACTTTGTGCAGCTTTATAGCGGTGGGGATGCGCATGGGGCGTGTTCCACAAAGGATGTAGGAGCGAGCTTGCCAAATCGCGAGCAAGCTTGCTCCTACAGGCTGCTGTTAAAGGATGTAGCGTGACAGGTCTTCGTCCTGCGCCAGTTCGCCGAGGTGGTTATTGACGTAGGCCGCGTCGATCACGATCGGTGCGCCATTCTGCTGACCAGCCAGGTCGCCGGCGCTGAAGGAAACTTCTTCGAGCAGGCGCTCAAGCAAGGTGTGCAGGCGCCGTGCGCCGATGTTTTCGGTTTTCTCGTTAACCTGATAGGCAATCTCGGCGATGCGCTGGATACCTTCGGCGGGTTCATCAACCAGGATGACGCTATAACCGTTTTCACCGTAATGTCCGGTTTCTGTTCTAGGTTGCTGGTAGTTGTTATCGTTATTGTTCATAGGCTCTCTATCGGCTGCTTGGTCGTGGAGTCTTGT
>JAWWDH010000025.1:0-16319 GCA_033720015.1 Pseudomonas sp. | reverse complement strand
GGCGTTGGTGGTGGTGTATATCGTTCTCGGCGTGCTCTATGAGAGTTATATCCACCCGCTGACCATTCTCTCCACCTTGCCCTCGGCCGGCGTCGGCGCGCTGCTTGCGCTGCAATTGATGAGCATCGAATTCAGCCTGATCTCGCTGCTCGGGCTGTTTTTGCTGATTGGCATTGTGAAAAAGAACGCGATTTTGATGATCGATCTGGCCCTGCAGCTTGAACGCCAGCAGCACCTGAGCCCCGAAGAGTCGATTCGCCAGGCCTGCCTGCTGCGTTTCCGACCGATCATGATGACCACCCTGGCCGCGATTCTCGGTGCGCTACCGCTGATGCTCAGCAGCGCCGAGGGCGCGGAGATGCGTCAGCCGCTGGGCATCACCATCGTTGGCGGGTTGGTCTTGAGCCAGCTGCTGACCCTGTACACCACCCCGGTGATCTACCTGTACTTCGATCGCCTGCGCCACCGGGTCAACCGTTGGCGTGGCGTACGCACCGACGCTGCTCTGGAAACCCCGTTATGACTCTGCTGCCAACGCCCGTAGGAGCGAGCCATGCTCGCGTGACCTTTTCTGTTGCGAAGCCATTCGCGGGGATGGCCCGCTCCTACATGGGGCTGCTTGCACTCAGCTTATTGTTAGGTGGCTGCGCCATCGGCCCGGACTACCAACGCCCGCAGCTGCAAGCCCCGGCGCAGTTCAAACAGATCGAAGGCTGGACCCAGGCCAAGCCCGGCGATGCACTGGAACGCGGCAACTGGTGGCAGCTGTATGGCGACACCGAGCTGAATGTCCTGGCCGAACGGTTGAATATCTCCAACCAGAATCTCGCCGCCAGCGAGGCGCAATATCGTCAGGCCCGCGCCCTGGTGCGCGGCGCACGCGCTGCGTTCTACCCGAGCCTGTCGAGCAGCGCCGGAGCCACTCGCAGCAGCCAAGGCAGTAGTTCCAGCAGCACAACTACCAGCACGGGCGGTATCAGCAACAGCTATGACCTCAGTTTGAATGCTGCCTGGGAGCTGGATATCTGGGGCAAGTTGCGCCGTTCGCTGGAGTCCAGCCGCGCCGGTGTTGAGGCCAGCGCCGCCGATCTGGCGGCACTGAAACTCAGCCTGCAAGCGGAGCTGGTGCAGAACTACCTGCAATTGCGCGTGCTGGATGATCAACAGCGCTTGCTCGATGCCACGGTCGCGGCCTATGCGCGTTCGTTGAAGCTCACGCAGAACCAGTACAACGCCGGCATCGTGCCGAAATCCGATGTCAGCCAGGCGCTTACCCAGCTGAAAAGCACCCAGGCTCAGGCTATCGACCTGAAATGGCAGCGCGCACAGCTCGAACATGCGATTGCCGTGCTGATCGGCGTACCGCCTAGCGAGCTCAGCATCGCCGTGCGCGAGCAACTTCCAGTGCTGCCCGAAATCCCCGTGGCATTGCCGTCGCAGCTGCTGGAGCGCCGTCCGGATGTCGCCGCTGCCGAACGCCGGGTAATCGCCGCCAACGCTAATATCGGCGTGGCCGAAGCCGCCTGGTACCCAGATCTGACTATTTCCGCCAGCGGCGGCTACCGTGGCAGCAGCTTTGCTGACTGGTTCGATCTACCTAACCGCTTCTGGTCTCTTGGCCCACAGCTCGCGCTAACCCTGTTCGATGGTGGCGCACGCAGCGCAGAGCTGGAACGCACGGAGGCCGCTTACGATCAGACCGTGGCGCAATACCGCCAAGCGGTGCTCGATAGCTTCCGCGAGGTGGAAGACTACCTGGTGCAACTGCGTGTGTTGCAGCAGGAGGCCGTGGTGCAGCAGGAGGCGCTGGAGGCCGCGCGTGAGTCCCTGAGGTTGGTTGAAAATCAGTACAAAGCCGGAACGCTGGATTTCAATAGCGTGGTCAGCGTGCAGGCTACTGCGCTGAGCAATGAACGCACCTATTTAGGCCTATTGGGTAGCCGTTTAACCGCCAGTGTGCAGCTGATTGCCGCACTCGGCGGTGGCTGGCAGCAACAGCAGTTGCTGGAAGAAAACTCAAACGTAGCGGGTCAGCTTGCGCCAGATAAAGCAGATAAAGCCGCGCCTTGAAGGGGATTGTCAGCCAATCCTGGTTCTCGCGTATTTCCACTCAGGTATAGCAACCACATGGCACAGCCGCTTGCCGGTAAACGACTGTGCATGCTGCGAGATCAGCTGCGCTTGTTGCGGTTAACCGTTTGCGCGGCTTTCATCACGTCTGCGCCGACCACCTCTTCGAACTGTTGCCACACCGGTTGCATGGCCTTGCGCCAGGCGTCACGTTGTTCATCGCTGAGGACAATCATCTGCGTGCCGCTGGCAGCGGCGATGCGCTCGCGGTCGGCTTGGTTAGCCGCTTCGGCCTGACGGTTTACCTCAAAAGTCACCTCGTCGATGATTCCTTCAAGTTGCATGCGAATCTGGTGCGGGATGGCGTACCAGAAACGCGGATTACTCACCAGCATGTAGTCGAGCACGCCGTGGTTGGTCTCGGTAATAAACGGCTGCACGCTATGCAGCTGCTTGCTGTAGATGTTTGACCAGGGGTTTTCTGCACCCTGCACCTTGCCGCTTTTAAGGGCATCAAACACTTCGGCAAAAGGCAGCACCAGCGGTGTTGCGCCAAGCTGGTTGAACTGTGCTTCTAGTACCGTAGAGGGCTGGATGCGGAACGTCAGGCCGGCCGCATCGCTCGGTACCAGCAGCGCTTTGCTGGCTGACAGCTGCTTCATGCCGTTGTGCCAATAAGCGAGGCCAACGATGTTGCTGTTTTCCATTGAGCGCAGCAGTTGGCGGCCTTTAGCACGCTTCTGAAAGCGATTGACGGCGGCCAGGTCATCGAACAAGAAGGGCAGGTCGAAAACTTGCAATTGCTTGGTGTATTTCTCGAACTTGGCCAGCGACGGTGCTAGCAGTTGCACCTCGTTGTTGCTCAGCGCTTCAAGCTCATTGGCATCGCCGTAAAGAGTGGAATTCGGGTAGACCTCAACTTTTATCTTATCGCCCAGGCGCTCTTCGGCGAGTTTCTTGAACAGCAGCGCGCCTTGACCTTTGGGCGTGTTGTCTGCCACCACGTGGGCAAACTTGATCACGATTGGTCCCTTATCGTTTGCTGCGTGAAGCGTGGCAGACGCCAGCAGCAGGCTGCCAGCTGCGATAGCGCAGATCGACTTAAACATAACGGTGTCCCTGTTTTTCTTATGTGGGTGTGGTGACGGCTTGCCGATGCTATTCAGCAATCTGGCGGGAACGGCGGTCACTGCATTGCGTGGGCAATACCAGGGTTGTATCGCAATGCCTATGCCAGAGCGGCAGGCGTGCTAGAGGGCTTGAGTGCTCAGAAAAGGTACGTGATCGAACGCACAGTGCGCGGCGAGAAGTCGCCATTTTTCCGGCTATATAGGCGGAAATCCGCTTATTGCCTGGCGCTTTGTCAGGACAAAGCGCCAGGGCTGATGATTAACGACGAACAGCGCGCCAGGCCGTGAACAGGCACAGTGCCAACAGCAGGGCGACGCTCAGCAGCGTCCAGGCGGTGAAGGACAGGCCAAGAATGTTGTAGTCGTTCTGCCCGCAGACGCCGGCGCTCATAAATACGTTCGGCAGCCATTCGTGCAGCGGCAGGTAGAAGGCATAGAAGGGGAAGGGCGAGCAGCTGGAGCTTTCCAATACGCCAGTCTCGATCAACAGCAGATGCGTGTTGTCATACACCGCCATGCTGCTTGCAGCCAACAGCAATGGCCACAGCGGCAGGCTCAGCCAGCGCAGGTCGGCGGCTTCTATTGCGAGAATCAGCAGGCTGACAACGCCAGCGCAGAGCAGCCACAGACGGATCTGGATACACAGGGTGCAGGGCTCCCAACCGGACAGGTGCTGTAACAGCAACGCACCGCCCAACATGGCAAAGCAGGCTAGGGCGATCAGGGCGAGCAAGGGCTTGAGTGAAGTAACGCGGAACATCTGATTCTCCGAAAAGGCCTGGCGTATTGGCCAAGGTAAATACTCTGTTGGCAGGCGCCGGCTTAAGTTGCAGCTCTGGACGTGCGGTCCAGGTAAAGCGCCAGCAGCGCAAGGATGATCGCCAGTGAATAGGCAAACAAGCCCGGATTGATGCCTGGAATCATTTCCTCTCAAGCTGCGCTTAGCGTTTAAGCAGCGCGGAGTCCAATTGGTTGAAGCACCGCACGATGCGCTCATGGCTGACATTGGCGAAGGCCTTCTGCGTCAGGCTCACCAGCACGCCGGGTTTAACCCGGCCAGAACGCAGCTGGCGGTTCATGTAGGCCAGCACCTCGTCATCGCTAACGTTGTTGGGGGGCGATTGTTCCACGGTCTGAGGAGCCTTTGTCGGTGAAATAGTGCGTGCATAACACGTGCTGAATTCGCGGCATCAGTTGCCATGCAGGCAGCATATTGCACTGTCGCTCGCGACACATCTTCTTGCTGTTTGCCGGATACGACTCGCCAGCTCCGGGGCCATACTCACTGATGACTATAACGTTCATACCGAAATCCTATTGGCTCGTTTACTGCCTAGCTACGAAGCTGTGGGCATCCGTTAGGTGAATACAACAGGAGTGGATCATGTCAAACGATGCGAAGTGCCCGTTCTCCGGTGGTGCTGGTAAAAACAGCGTGTCTGGCGGTGCGCCAAAGAACGCCGATTGGTGGCCTAATCAGCTCAACCTGAAAATTTTGCAGCAACACTCCTCCAAGTCCGACCCTATGGGTGCGGACTTCAACTACGCCGAAGCATTCAAAAGCCTTGATCTGGACGCGGTGATCAAGGACCTCCACGTACTCATGACTGATTCCCTGGACTGGTGGCCGGCGGATTGGGGCCACTATGGCGGCCTGATGATCCGTATGGCCTGGCACGCCGCCGGTACCTACCGCATTCATGACGGTCGTGGTGGTGCCGGCACCGGTAACCAGCGTTTTGCACCGATCAACAGCTGGCCGGATAACGGCAACCTGGACAAGGCACGCCGCCTGCTCTGGCCGATCAAGCAAAAGTACGGCAGCAAGTTGTCTTGGGCCGATCTGTTGATACTCGCCGGCAACGTCGCCCTGGAATCGATGGGTTTCAAGACCTTCGGCTTTGCCGGTGGCCGCGCGGATATCTGGGAACCAGAAGAAGACACCTACTGGGGCGCCGAGAAGGAATGGCTGGCCACCAGCGACAAACCCAACAGCCGTTACTCCGGTGACCGTGACTTGGAAAATCCGCTGGCGGCTGTGCAGATGGGCCTGATCTACGTCAACCCGGAAGGGCCGGACGGCAACCCAGACCCACTGGGTTCGGGTCGCGATGTACGCGAAACGTTCGCCCGCATGGCCATGAATGATGAAGAAACCGTGGCCCTGGTGGCCGGCGGTCATACCTTCGGTAAAGCCCATGGTGCGGGTGATCCAGCCTTGGTCGGGGCTGAGCCAGAAGCGGCTGGCATCGAAGAGCAGGGGCTTGGCTGGATTAACAAATTCGCCAGCGGCAAAGGCGTACATACCACCACCAGCGGTATCGAGGGTGCCTGGAAGCCCAACCCCACCACGTGGGACAACGGCTATTTCGACATGCTGTTCGGCTACGAGTGGCAGCTGACCAAGAGCCCGGCCGGTGCTCACCAATGGACACCGATTAACTGCAAGCCCGAGCACCTGATCCCTGATGCCCATGATCCGGCGTTGAAACACCCGCCGATGATGACCACCGCCGATATGTCGCTGCGCATGGACCCGGTCTACGAGAAAATCTCGCGGCACTTCCACCAGAACCCGGAGGCATTTGCTGATGCGTTTGCCCGTGCCTGGTTCAAACTGACCCACCGTGACATGGGCCCACGGGCGCGTTACCTTGGCCCACTGGTGCCCGCCGAAGTGCTGATCTGGCAGGACCCGGTTCCGGCCGTCGAGCATGCCCTGGTTGATGCGCAAGACATCGCCAACCTGAAAGCCAAAGTACTCGCCAGCAGTCTGTCGGTAGCCCAGTTGGTCAACACCGCCTGGGCCTCGGCCTCAACCTTCCGTGGCAGCGACAAACGCGGTGGTGCCAACGGTGCGCGCATTCGCCTCGCCCCGCAGAAAGACTGGGAGGTCAACCAACCCGCCGAGCTGGCCAAGGTGTTGGCTAAGCTGGAAGCGATCCAGAAGGACTTCAACGCATCTGCTACCGGCGGCAAGCAAATCTCCCTGGCCGACTTGATCGTTCTGGCCGGCGCCGCAGCGGTTGAAGCCGCGGCAAAGAAGGGCGGAGTGGCGGTTACAGTGCCGTTCGTACCAGGCCGTACGGACGCCACACAGGAGCAGACCGATGTCGACTCCTTCGAGGCGTTGGAGCCCAAGGCGGATGGCTTCCGCAACTATGCCCGCAAGGGTTATGAAAGCGTCGCCGCCGAAATGCTGATCGATAAGGCTCAGCTACTGCAGCTGACTGCGCCAGAGATGACCGTGCTGGTTGGTGGCCTGCGTGCGCTGAATGCAAACGTTGGCAAGGCCCAGCATGGAGTGTTCACTCAGCGCCCGGAAACCCTGAGCAACGACTTCTTCGTCAACCTGCTGGATATGCGAACCAAGTGGCAGGTGTCCGCCACTGCAGGCTTGCTGGAGGGGCGTGATCGCAACACCGGCGACTTGAAGTGGACCGGCAGCCAGGTTGATCTGGTGTTCGGCTCCAATTCGCAGTTGCGCGCGCTGGCCGAGGTCTATGCCGCGAGCGATGCGCAGACGAAGTTCGTCCAAGACTTCGTCGCAGCCTGGGTCAAAGTGATGAACCTGGATCGCTTTGATCTGGCTTGATCATCGCGCATAAAGCCCTGCGAGCTTAACCCAAAGCCGCAGCCTGATTGAGGGGGTTACCCTTATCAGGCCGCGGCTTTTTTATGCGCGTCTGCTTGCTATAGCCCGTTATAGAAAGAGCAACATACGACGCTTAATCGGTGGCGCTGTGTAGTTGATTGCGCCCATTGCTCTTGGCTTGGTAGAGCTGTTTATCCGCCAAGGCAATCAACTCTGAGGGCTCTCTGCCGACCTGAGGCTGCAGGCTGGCGACGCCGATGGAGAGGGTGAGCCGCTCACTTACTTCAGAGCCGGCGTGCGCGATGGCTAACTGACGGATGTTGGCCTGTATGTGTTTGGCCAATGTCAGTGCCCCTTGCAGGTTTGTCTGCGGCAAAATGCAGGCGAATTCTTCGCCACCAAAGCGTGCGGCCATGTCATAAGGGCGGTTGACGGATTGCGCGATGGTTTCGGCGACCTGGCGTAGGCACTTATCGCCCTCCAGGTGGCCGTAGTGATCGTTATAGCGCTTGAAATAGTCGATATCGATCAGCATCAAGGACAGCACGCCACCTTCTCGGCAGGCCTGACTCCAGGCTTGCGCAAGGCTTGTATCAAAGGCCCGGCGGTTTGGAATGCCAGTTAGACCATCCAAAGAGGCCAGCCCCTTGAGGTAGTCGTTCTGTAGTTTCAGGGTGAGATGGGTTTTGACCCGTGCCCTGACGATGGCAGAGTTCAGCGGCTTACTGATGTAATCAACGGCACCGAGTTCCAGCCCTAACGCCTCATCGTTTTCCTCACCCTTGGCGGTGATGAAGATGATCGGGATGGCGGCCGTTGTCGGGTCACGTTTCAGGCGACGACAGACTTCAAGGCCGTCCATGCCTGCCATCATGATGTCGAGCAGTATCAGGTCGGGCTGTAAGGTTTTACTGACCGCGATGGCCTGTTCGCCATGAGTGGCCATGTGCATGTCGCAATCAGCGCGGAACAGCTCATTGATAATGCGGATGTTGATGGGCTGATCGTCGACCACGAGTAACTTCGGGCGCCCCTGGCAATGCTCTATCCAGAAACTCATATCAATCCTCTTGCGCGAGATTAAGCAGCTCATCACCCAGTACGCTCGCGTTGGGGAAGTCTAAGCAGTCGACTGCCTGACAAAACTTGGCGAAATGGCGTTGCCATTGCCTAGGGATGTCATGCACCAGCGCCTCGGTCTGTTCAATGGCCTGCAGGTTGCCAGCTGCAAGCAGCTTAAGGATGTTGCGCAGTGACTGCTGCCACGGCGCTGTGGGTTTAGCCATGACTGGTGTTGGTTCTGCCTGTTCAGGAGCAAGAAACGCCAAGTGAAGCTCAGCTACGCTCTGTTTTAGCACGTCAGTCAGTGCATCCCGCCAGCCCCGCCGAGCCAAAAACTCGGGCGCAGCGGCTGGATCAAGTTGCTGGATTTCCTGCTCAAGCTTCGTTGCTTGTTCTGCCAGTTGTTGCGCGCCCATGGTGCCGGCGCTGCCCTTGAGCATATGCAGCTGAGCCAGCACTGCTTTTACGTCGCACTGGGTCGCATGTGAGTTCAGCTGCTGCAGTTGTTTTTGCATTTCTGGTTCGAAGTTGCTGAGCATACGCCGCAGCAGTTTGAGGTTGCCGCCAAACCGTCGAAGTACCGCATCGCTGTTCTCGGTGGCCGTGTTTGAGGGTTCCTGGAACGTATGATTTGCTGGGGCAGTTTTTCCCGCCCAGTGCTGCAAGGCCGCCACCAGTTTCTCCAGGTCAATGGGTTTGCCGATGTGATCACTCATTCCGGCAGAGAGACAGACTTCACTGTCCGCAGGCGACGCATTGGCTGTCATGGCGATGATGGGTAAGTTCGCAAAGCGGGCGTCCTGGCGAATCAGTCGTGTGGCTTCAAGGCCGTCGATGCCTGGCATCTGGATATCCATTAACACCGCATCGAAGCCATTCGAGGAGCTGATAATCATGTCTACGCCTTGCTGTCCGCCTTCTGCCAACAGCACCTCGGCGCCTTCACCCATCAGCAGTTCTTGAGCGACTTGGCGGTTTAACTGATTGTCTTCAACCACCAGTAGGCGTAGGCCTTCTAGGCGTTTGGACACTTGATAAGCTGGCGCAATCCGGCTTGCCGGCGCACCACTGATCACTCGCGCGACGGTGCTGGCCAATTGTTTGGGGGTTATCGGTTTGGTCAAAAACGCGGCGAAGGGGGTGTCCGTGTCCTGCTCGCTGTCAGCCAGGGCTTCACGGCCGTGCGCGGTGACCATCACCACCAGTGGCGGGCGCGCATCACCGGCAGAGTCACGCACAAGCCGGGCGGCGTTCAGGCCGTCCATGCCCGGCATCAGCAGGTCCATCAATATCAGGTCGAAAGGTTGTCCTTTGCCATTCGCTTCCCTGACACAGGCCAGGGCCTGGGTACCGTCATGAGCCGCTTCGGCAGACCAGCCAAGATCAGAACTCATTTGCATGAGTAGCTCTCGCGCCATTGGATTGTCGTCGACCACAAGGATGTGCAGGTGTTTGTCGACGACAGCGCAAGCCGCCTTCAATGGAGTTTGTTCTGCGATAGCAAACTCGAGATCGAACCAGAAGCGACTGCCTTCACCAACACGGCTGTCTACGTGCAGTTCACCGCCCATCATATTGACCAAACGGGTGCTGATTGCCAGGCCCAGGCCAGTGCCGCCATAGCGGCGGCTGATGGAGGTTTCTGCCTGGGAAAAGCCTTCGAAAATACGCTTGAGTTGTTCATTAGTGATACCGATCCCGGTATCACTGACGGCAATGCGCAACTTAACCTGCGTATCGCTTCTTGCGAGCTGGCGCAGGCTGACAAGGACGTTACCCTCAGCGGTAAATTTCAGGGCGTTACCCGCCAGGTTGATCAGGATCTGCTGCAGGCGCTGGCTGTCGCCAATGAGCACCTCTGGCAGTGCTGGGTCGAGGTCAAACATCACCTCAACGTTTTTCTGCGCCTGATTGCCGCTGAGTACCACGGCCAGATCGCACATCAATGGCTCCAGCTCGATTGGCTGCAGATCAAGCTGCAGCTTGCCCGCTTCGATTTTGGAGTAATCCAGGATGTCGTTGAGCAGGCCCAGCAGGGATTGCGATGCGCCATAGGCTTTCTGAATGTAATCGAGCTGGCGTTGGCTCAGTTGGGTCGCCTGCACCAGCTGTAGCATGCCCAGCACCGCATTGAGGGGGGTACGGATTTCATGGCTCATATTGGCCAGGAAGGCACTCTTGGCCGCACTGGCGGAGTCAGCCTGTTCTTTGGCAAGCCGCAACGAGGCTTCCAGCTCGCGCTGACTGGTGATGTCGCGATTGATCCCGATCACCTTGATGACATTGCCATCAGTGTCGGTCTCAACTCGCGCACCGGCCTGCATTATGCGGGTACTGCCATCGGGCCGTACGATGCGAATAATCGGATCGTAAATACCCGTGCCGGCTACTGTGGCTTCGAGTTTCTCTGTCGCCGTTGACGCATCTTCAGGGTGTACCCGCGAGAGCCAGTGTTCATAGCTAAGGCCTGCCTCGCGAAGTGCTAATGGCTGCTGATAGAACTCAAACATACGTTCATTCCACTGCAGGCTGTTATCGGCCAGTGTCCATGACCAGATGCCCAACTCTGCAACGTCGGCCGCCATCAACAGTTGATCACGGGTGGTCATGAGCTCCTGGCGCAGTTGCACCTGTTGACTCAGATCGGTGATCACGCAGACCAGCAGCTGCTTGCCGGCACGCATCGAACCGACGGAGAGCTGCACAGGAAACTCGCTACCGTCCGAGCGCAGTCCAATCAGCTCCGCCGACACATTGGCGTGATCCCGCTCGCCAGCCGCCGCAAGTTCCATCAGCGCCTGCATAGGTTGCCGTGAAGCAGCGCTGAGCAATGCAGCTAAAAAGTGTTCATCCGTAGCGTTTTCTAGCCTAAATGCCAGCTTGGCTGCCGGATTGAGGGTATGAATTCGGCCGGATGCATCCAGGGTTACTACTGGATTGGGCGCGGTGTCCAACACCGCCCGGGTCATATCCAGACTGGCCGCCAGTTCGGCCTCTGCGGCCTTGCGCTGAGTGATATCCACCCCGATACCGAGAAAGCCCACCAACTCACCGCTGGCCCCGTACATGGCAGTCACCATCAAGGTAACCGCGAGGTGTGAGCCATCCTTGCGCACGTAGCACCATTCGCGGACTTCAGCGCCATCGGCCTTTGCAATGTGGACAAAGGTTTGGAAGCCCTCGATGGTCTGGCCATATTGCTGACTGAGTTCGCTACTGCGCTGTTGTACTTCTTCGGGCAGGTGGATAAGGGCAGGCGTTTGTAAGCCGATCATTTCTGCGGCGCTATAGCCCAAAAGGCGTTCTGAACCGTGGTTAAACAGGGTGATCAGGCCTTGAGTGTCGGTGGCAATGATCGACACTTCAGAGGCCGAATCCAGCACGGTATTGAGCAAGGTGTTGAGCTCATTGAGTTCGCGGGTACGTGCGACAACCTGCTTTTCCAAACTGGCGTTGAGTTGGCGGATTTCCGACTCTGCAGCCTTCTGTTGAGTGATGTCGCGAACTGTTTCTGACACCCCTATGACCTGGCCCTGCTCATCAAAAATAGGTGCAATGGCCGCGGACACCTCGACCAGGCTTCCATCTTTGCGCCGCCGGTAGGTTTCATAATGTTCTATCGACTCGCCGGCGTTGATGCGCTGGAGGATATTAACTTCTTCGTTTACACGTTCCGCCGGCACAATAAGTTCGAGCAGGCTTCTGCTTACTGTTTCTTCGTTATTAAAACCGAAAATATGTTCAGCACCCTTGTTCCAACTGGTGACAATGCCATCGAGGGTTTGACCGATGATGCCATCGCGTGAGCTTTCGACGATGGCTGCTTGCTTGGCTTGTTCAGCAATTACCTGACGGCGGTGCTGACGGCTTGCGCCGAAAACGGCGCTTAATGCAGCGAGCAAAATGCTCAGCAGAACACCGACTGCGAGCACCAGTTGCGGAGATGTTTGGTACAGTCCGTGGATAAAAGCGGGGTGAGCGATGAGCCTGATTTCCCAGCGGCGGCCAAAAACTTCTCTCACAGTCGTGCTGCTCAGGCTGTCAGACAGTTGGTCTTCTTGCTGATTGTCTGTGTAGAACAGGGCTGGGTTTGCTGGATCGGTGATATCGCGCAAGCGCAGTTCAACATCCGTGGTGCTGAGCGGCAAGCCGGTCAGCACTTGCTCTGTGAGCAGGGGGGCATAGCTCCAGCCGAAGCCTTGTTGCAGTCGCTCGGTTTCTGTTTCAGGGGTCGTACCGTTGCGGTAAATCGGCAGGTAAATCAGGAAAGACTGCAAAGGCTTGCCGCTGGCCTGTACCAGCGTGATAGGGCCCGACAGTTGCACGGTGCCGGTTCTTAAGGCATTAACTGCAGCGTCGCGACGGTTCTGCTCGGACGAGACATCCAGGCCGACAGCCGCAAGGTTGCGCGCTTCAGGTTCAATGTATTGGATGACATAGCGCTCATCATTGTGCGGCGCCAATTGACGAATGTTGAAATCTGGCTTGCCGTCGTTGCGGGCTTGCTGGAGAAAATCGGCTTCATCAGCCGGTAGCACCCGACGAATCAAGCCAAAACCCAGCGCCCCTGGAAACTCCTGATCCAGGTCACGCGTTTGGCTGTATTGGGAAAATAGCTGGCGGCTGATGCCATGCTCGCCAAGGGCGACAATCGTGCCGCGGGCGCCACGCAACCCATATTGATAGAGCCGCATACGCCTGAATACAGCATCGGCCTTCTCATCGGTGGCTTGCTGTAAGGCTGCCTGGGCCTGGATTTCATTGCTGTTATGCAGCCATTTGGCAGCCAGTAGGCTCAAGGCCAGACCGATAGTCAGGGGCAGCAGTACACTGAATGCAGTTGCATGGCGGGAGGTGATTCTCTTCAAGGAAAGCATGCCTTATTGGTATGAGTCATGGCTCTTAGTCAGGCTGGACTCTATTAGCGGCGTTGTTTGCAGGTATTCGCACAATTCCTGAAATGGCATCGGCCTGCAATAGAGGAAACCTTGCATGACGCTACAACCAAGGGCCAGTAATTTCGTTGACTGCTCCTGCAACTCTACCCCTTCAGCAATCAACGCTAGGTCCAGCGCCTGACCCATACGGACAATTGCCTCGATAATTGCAGCGTCGCTGCTATCGCTCAGCATGTCACGCACAAAGCTCTGATCGATCTTCAAGACATCAATGGGCAGGCTCTTCAAGTAGGTCAGGCTGGAGTAGCCAATACCGAAGTCATCGATTGCAATATGCACGCCCATTACCTTGAGTTCATTGAGTACATTGCTGGCCACATTAATGTCATGGGCCAGGACGCTTTCGGTAATTTCCAACTCCAGCATCGAGGGTGCAAGCCTCGTCAGCGCCAACGCATCTTTGACCATACTGAGAAAGGATTCCTCACGAAACTGGATCGCCGAGATGTTCACGCTGACTGGCACGTTCAGGCCCATTCGGATCAGCCGCTGCGCATCATGGCAAGCCTGTATCAGCACATAGCGGCCTATTGGGATGATCAACCCGGTTTCTTCAGCCAGCGGAATAAATTCAGCTGGCGAGACCAGGGTGGCATCTGGCTTGCGCCAGCGGATCAAGGCTTCCATGCCACAGATGGTGCGGTGTTGTGCATCGTATTTGGCTTGATAGAAAACCTCGAAAACCCCTTGTTCCAGGGCGCTGCGCATATGGCCTTCGAGCAGGTGGCGGGCGCGCGAAGTATTCTCAAGCGCTGGCGAGAAAAAACGGTAACGGTTACGGCCGAGTTTCTTGGCCTGATACATAGCGGTATCGGCATGACGGTAGAGCGAGGCAAAGTCTTCGCTGTCGTCTGGGAACACGCCGACACCGGCGCTGGCCGTGATGTCGTAGCGCTTGTCATCGATGTACATCGGGCTGGCGATAATATCCAGAACCCGCTCCACAAAGTCGCTGATGGTGTCCAGGCGAGTCACCTCGGACAGCAGCATCACGAACTCGTCGCCACCGCGACGGCTGACCGTATCAATCCCGCGTGAGAATTGGGTTAAACGTCGAGCAATCTCAGACAGCACGGCATCGCCAACCGCATGATCGACCGAGTCATTGATGCTTTTGAAGTTATCCAGGTCCAGCATCAGCAAGACCACCTTGCTCTGGTCGCGCTTGGCCTTGTGTAAGGCTTGCACGGCACGATCCTGCAGCAGGCTGCGGTTCGGTAACCCGGTGAGTTCATCGTAATAGGCCAGGCGTTTAGCTGCTTGGCGCAGACTCAAGTGCGCTCGAACGTGCACTTGAACAACGGGGATATTCAGCGGTTTCTTAATAAAGTCGATGCCGCCGAGTTCCAGTGCCTTGATTTCATTTTCTGTCTGGGTTTGCGCGGTTACAAACAGAATCGCGGCGTCACACAGCCTGGGATCAGCCTTGATCTCCCGGCAAAGTTGGAAGCCGTTCATGCCGGGCATCTGGATGTCGAGCAAGATCAGGTCAGGCCGGCACTGTCGGGCAACCTCAAGGGCCATCTGGCCATTGCTGGCGATATGAACTTCGCCCAGGTCCTGCACTGCCTGACTAAGCACCAGCAGGTCACTTGGTTGATCATCGACGATAAGAATAATGGGCGGGGCAGTGAACGTTGCCTCAATCATGGCGGTGGTGCTCCAGAAGATCCTTTTCTGCCTGAGAGGCTGATAGAGGAATTAAGGGCCTATGGGCTCCCGCACGTCTCGATCAAATGCTCCAAGCGCTCGGTTATTTATACCACTGCATATGAGACCTTGCAGACACAGATATAGACCCAGAGACGGGAGCCACTCACCCATCTGGGCGATGGCACTGCACCTAGTGCCTCCTTACAGTTGCTGTTACGCCGGACGCAGTTCCCCGGCGTGCCAACAATAAAAATAAGGAGGCACCCATGCGTCGCGTTATTAGCACTGCTCTAGCTGCCGTTGCCCTGGTCGGTGCGGTCGAGGCCCAAGCTGCGGGCTACACCCAGACTAAATACCCAATCGTGTTGGTGCACGGGGTGACCGGCTTCGACACCATCGGCGGTTTGATCAACTACTTCCATACCATCCCCTGGAACCTCGAGCGCGATGGCGCCAAGGTTTATGTGGCCAGCGTGTCGGCGCTCAATGACAGCGAGCAACGTGGCGCTGCATTGGCGCAGCAGATTGTGCCGTGGGCCGGCGCCAATGGTGGCAAGGTCAATCTGATCGGTCACAGCCAGGGCTCACCGACCTCGCGCGTTGCCGCGTCCTTGCGCCCGGATTTGGTGGCGTCGGTAACGTCGGTCAACGGTGTCAACAAAGGCTCGAAAGTGGCCGATGTGTTGCGCGGGGTGATCCCTGCAAACGGCGCCATTGAAGGCGGCGCCAATGGTCTGGCGAATGCCATTGGTGGGGTGATCAATCTGCTGTCGGGGAGCAATAACCCACAGGATGGCTTAGCCGCGCTGAAAACCCTGACCACCACCGGTACTGCGGCACTGAACAGCCGTCACCCGTGGGGCGTGAACAACAGCAGCTACTGCGCCAAATCCACCGAAGTGCACAACGTGCGCGGGCACAATATCCGTTACTTCTCCTGGACGGGTAACGTGGCCTACACCAACGTCTTCGATGCGGTTGATCCGTTCCTGGCGATCACCGGCCTGGCTTTTGGCAGTGAGAAGAATGATGGCCTGGTGGGCGTCTGCTCCACTTATCTGGGGCAGGTGATCGGCGATGGCTACAACTTGAACCATGTGGATGCGATCAACCATTTGTTTGGTATCCACGGCTGGACTGAGCCGGTCTCGCTGTACCGTCAGCATGCCAACCGCCTGAAGAACAAAGGCGTCTGACCTTGGCCCCGGCGGGCTGCGCTGTGCAGCCCGCAATTAGGAGGACATATGGTCCTGTCGTTGCGCTCCACTGCTCCATTGTTGTTACTGGCCGGCAGTGTTGCCGGCCTTACGCTTTATTGGCAGTGGCCAGACGCGGCTGTACCGGCAGCGCCTGCAATAGAGTTTGCCGGTAATGCTCCTCTAAGCGTCGCTCACATACCTCAACTGAAAAGCGTCAAGCCACCACCTACAGCCGTAGGCGCACCTAAGCACTTGCCGGGGTTGCAAGGCACCGAAGTGGATGGCGAGCTCAACGCGGACAGTGCCGGCAATCTACAGCTCAACCTGGCGTTGCGAGATTATCTGGATTACTTCCTCAGCGCCGCCGATCAGGCCGGGCTGGAGGTTGTGGTTGAAGCCATGTTGGCCGATGCCCGCGGACGTTTGCCGGAGCCGGCGCTGGGGCAGTTTATTGGTCTGCTGGGCGACTATATGGATTACAAGCGCGCCAGCCTGGCGCTGCTGCAACAACCCTTAAGTACAACCCAGCAAAGCACGCCGGATGGCCAGCTGGTTGCTTTGCAGCGCGCCTTTGAACAGTTGGCGCAGTTGCGCCGTGCGCACTTCTCCAGCGCTGCGGCCGCAGCGTTGTTCGGCGCAGAGGAGGCCTACG
>JAWWDH010000024.1:0-16390 GCA_033720015.1 Pseudomonas sp. | reverse complement strand
GGTGTCCGACTCCACTTGGGTGAAATCATGCGCGCAGTTTGAAGCAGCGTTGCGACGGGCATGCCAGTAGATGAAATTCTTTAACCTAATCTGTGTGTTTCGTGATTTTATTGCCAGGCTTGCCTACGGTTTAGGTTGGTTTTTGTGCTTGATATACGACACTTTTACCGTTTTTCAGTTAAAGCTAGTGATTGCTACAATTTCGCGAGGTTCTGTGGCTTGGGTGAATTGTAGAGTTCGAAATTCATGAGGGTTATTAAATGATTGGGTTGGTTAAACGTTTTTTGTGTTATGTCACTATTAGTACTGGTCGTGGTCGCACGATTTATAGAAGGTGTTGTGATCCGTGGGGAGAAGAGTGGGCTGATTATTTAGCTCGCTGGGGCGGTCTGCATTCGGTTGGACGAGACGTTCGAATTAGCCTTGGATGTAGTATTACTGACCCTGCACTTGTCCGCATTGGCAATAACGTAACGCTGTCTGATTGTGCGTTGTTTGGACATGATGGGGTGATCCGTATGCTTAATATTCGGTTCAATAAAAAGCTTGATTCGGTTGGGCCTATAGATATTCGCGATAATTGTTATGTCGGGGGGCGGGCAATGATTATGCCGCGCGTGACCATAGGCCCCGATTCAATAGTTGCCGCTGGTGCGGTGGTCACCAAAGATGTGCCGCCTGGCGTTGTGGTGGGTGGCAACCCGGCTCGGGTTATTTGTACGACCGACGAGTTAGTAAGAAAAATGGAAGAGCGCTGCAGTGCTTATCCGTGGATAGACATTATCAGGCAGCGTAATGGTGCTTATGACGCTGAGCTCGAACCGACCCTTTTGGCAATGAGAATGAGACATTTTTTTGGTGAGCAGCTTAATGGCTAGTGCGTCCCTTGATGTGTTGGTAGTTAACTACAACACGGAGGCTCTGCTGGAGCCAATGTTTGACGCATTGCGCCGGTCACATAATACGGATGGAATGCGCTACTTGGTTGTAGATAATGCCTCTGTCGATAGCTCGCTGGCGTGTCTGGCGAAGGCCTGTCCAGAGGCATTTCTGATTGCCAATGAGCAAAACGTTGGCTTTGGTCGTGCCAACAATCAACTGGTTGAGCGCTTGCTTGGCCAATACGCGCTGCTCCTCAATACCGATGCCTTCATCGCGCCTGACACCCTGAGCAAGACGCTGGACTACATGGAGGCTAACCCTGACTGCGGCGTTCTTGGCGTTCGTCTGGTTGGGCGAGAGGGCGATTTGCAGCCCTCATGTCGCTACTTTCCGACGCCGCTTAATGTCTTTGTTGCGCGTGCAGGGTTGGGGCGCATCTTCCCCTGGGTGAAGATGGTCGATGACATGGCTTGGGATCATGCCTCGGTGCGTGAGTGTGACTGGTTGCCCGGGTGCTATTACCTGATCCGCCGTGAAGTGATTGACCAAGTCGGTCTGTTCGATCCGCGTTACTTCCTCTACTACGAGGAGGTCGATCACTGTAAGCGAGTCAAGCAGGCAGGCTGGAAAGTGGTGTACTACCCGCACACCACGGTGGTGCATATCGGTGGCGAAAGTGCCAAATCGGTTGGTGAGCTCAATACGGCTAGCCGGCAGATATCCACGTTACAAATCGAAAGCGAACTGCTGTACTTCCGCAAGCACCATGGTCTGGCGGGGCTGGCCTCACACATGCTGTTGGTGACCTTGGGCGATCTTATTTTGGCGTTCAAGGCTCTGTTAAAAGGTCGTGGCAAGGTAGCCATGGGCGCGTGTTGGCAGCATGCGCGCGTTACCTGGTCGCTGCTGCGCGACACCAAACTCGCTAGCCAGCCAACCCGGTAGATAAATCATGTTCGAAAACATACGTGGTGATTTGCGCGCGCACGGTGGCGATTGGGCTGCTCAGGGATTCTGGGTGATGCTGGTGTATCGCTTCGGGCGCTGGCGCTATGGCGTGCGCCCTGCGTTGCTGCGTAAGGTGTTCTCCTTGGTTTACAAAGTGCTCTACAAACTGGTGCAAATACTCACTGGCATCGAGTTGCCGTGTGAGGTGGTGATTGGGCGGAACTTCATCATTGATCATTTCGGCGGCATCGTGATCAGTGGCTATGCGCAGTTTGGCGACGATTGCAGGATTCGTAATGGAGTAGTCGTGGGGCTGAAAAATGTGCATGAGCCAATTGCTCCAGTGATCGGCAACAATGTGGATATCGGCGCAGGGGCCAAAGTGCTGGGCAATATCCGTGTTGGCAATAATGTTGTGATTGGCGCCAACGCTGTGGTGTTGACGGATGTACCGGACGACTCGTTGGCTGTGGGTGTGCCGGCGATCATCAAGAAAAGACCAAGCCCAGAAACAAAGGAATGCTGATGAATCATCCACTGGACTATTTCGAACGAATTTTCATCATCAATCTGCCCTCACGCACGGATCGCCAGGCCGAGATGGCCGCTCAGCTAAAAGCCATAGGGCTGAGCCTGGATGATGCAAACCTCGAGCTTTTTCCCGCTGTATGTCCGGATGCTCCTGAGGCGTTTCCCAGCATTGGTGCCCGGGGCTGCTTTATGAGCCATTTGGGTGTTTTACGCACAGCGCAGCGGCTGGGGTTACGGCGTGTGTCTATCTTCGAAGACGACCTGGATTTTGCTGCGGATTTCAATGCGCGTATTGCGTCGATTACTGAGCGGCTGGAAAGCACCAATTGGTCAATGTTCTATGGCGGTTACCACATGGCGCAGGTTTCTTGCGAGTCGGTCCATGATGGGCTGGTAGAGAGCCAGCCGGATGAGCTAATTGGGAGGACCCATTTCGTGGTTTTTCAGGGCGCGGCGATCTCGGCGGCAGTGCACTATCTGGAAAAAATACTGGGTCGACCTGCGGGGGATCCCGACGGTGGCCCTATGCACGTCGATGGTGCTTACAACTGGTTCAGGTGCGCGAACCCGCAGTTCAAGACCGTATTGGTCACGCCGGAACTTGGCTTCCAGCGTGCATCACGACATCCATGATCTGCGTTGGTATGACACTACACCACTTGTGCGCCACGGCGTGGCCTGTCGGCGACTGGTCAAGAACGCGCTGATGCGGCGCTGAGTGAAGGCAATGACTACGGGAATCGGTGTGGTTGTTATCGGTCGCAATGAGGGCGAGCGGCTTGAACGCTGCCTGGCTTCATTGCTCGGCACGGCAGACAAGGTGGTGTATGTCGACTCCGGCTCAACCGATGGCTCGGTGCAAATGGCACAAGGGCTTGGGGTCGAGATTGTAGCGCTGGATATGGCGCTGCCATTCACGGCTGCGCGTGCGCGCAATGAAGGTTTCCGGTGTTTGCAACGACAGCTGCCGGAGATCGGCTACGTGCAGTTTGTCGATGGTGATTGCGAGGTAGCTGTCGGTTGGTTGGCGAAGGCGCAAGCGTTTTTACATGAGCACCCCGCGGTTGCCGTGGTCTGTGGCCGGCGTCGGGAGCGTTTTCCGCAACGCTCGATTTACAACCGTTTATGTGACCTTGAATGGGATACCCCGATCGGTGAGGCAAAAGCCTGCGGGGGCGATGCGCTGATGCGGGCCGATGCCTTCGCCGCTGAGGCCGGTTACCGCGCCGACCTGATTGCCGGAGAGGAGCCCGAATTGTGCGTGCGTTTGCGCGCGGCCGGCTGGAAAGTCTGGCGTCTGGACGTGGAAATGACTCTGCATGACGCGGCCATGACGCGTTTCGGCCAATGGTGGCAGCGCACTCTGCGCGGTGGTCACGCGTTTGCCGAGGGTGCGTTTCTGCATGGCGCCTCACCTGAGCGGCATTGGCTGCGCGAGTCTCGCCGTGCCTGGCTATGGGGGCTGGGCATACCCGTGGCCGTTGTTCTTTCCTGCTCTCTCTTTGGCTGGTTGGGGCTATTTCTGCTACTGGTCTATCCGCTACAGGTTGTGCGGCTGGCCCTGATGGGCGAGAGGTCCGTACGTGAAAACTGGTTGCCGGCGTTGTTTCTGGTGCTGGGCAAGTTTCCGGAGATGTTCGGGCAGGTCAAGTTTCTGTTGAGTCGGGTTGGTGCCGGCAAGACGGCGTTGATCGAATATAAATAGGTGAAACATAGTGTCTGTGCCATCGGCTGAAATTCCTGACATGTCGCGCGAGCACAAGGTGCGGTTTGCCTGGGCACCCTCACGGGCATTGCTGGCGAGTATCCGCGCCTACCAGCAGCATCGTGGTTCGCGTAACCCGTTGTCGTTATTACTGCAGAAGTGGGCGGTACTTCGTCATCGCTTTTGGAGTGTCATAACCGGGGCGGATATTCCGATCACCTCGCAGATAGCGGGTGGCTTGTTGCTACCCCATGCCAACGGTGTAGTCATTCACCCTGATGCGAAAATTGGCCCCAATTGTCTGATCTTCCAGCAGGTGACGATCGGGACGCGCGGTTCTGGCGCAGCCCCGCAGATAGGTGGCCATGTGGATATTGGCGCGGGTGCAAAAATCCTGGGGCCGGTAAAGATCGGCAACCATGTGCTGATTGGTGCCAATGCCGTGGTGCTGCTCGATGTACCGGATAATTGCATGGCGGTAGGAATCCCCGCTGTTGTTAAACCTCGACCTTGTCAGGAAGACTGAATCAATGCGTATCGCCTACTTCATCAATCAATACCCCAAGGTCAGTCATAGTTTTATCCGTAGAGAGATTCTGGCACTGGAGCGCAACGGCTTCGAGGTGCAGCGCATTGCCTTGCGCGGCTGGGATGGCGAGTTGGTGGATGACGAGGATCTGCGCGAACGCGGGCGCACGCGCTACGTGCTGCAGGAGGGCCTAAGAGGCCTGCTGCTGCCGGTTTTCCAGGTTCTGCGTGAGCAGCCACGACGGTTCTTTTCGGCACTCCTGCTGGCGTTGCGCATGGGCCGGCGCGCCGACCGCTCCTGGCCATATCATCTGGTCTATCTGGCCGAGGCCTGCCGCCTGTTGCCCTGGTTGCGCGAGTTTGGCGCAACCCATGTGCATGCGCATTTCGGCACCAATTCCGCCGAAGTGGTGATGCTGGCCGAGGCGCTGGGAGGGCCGGCCTACAGCTTTACCGTGCATGGCCCGGAAGAGTTCGATAAGCCGCAATTCATTCATCTAGGCGAAAAGGTGCGTCGAGCGGCCTTCGTTGTGGCGATCAGCTCCTACGGACGCAGCCAGCTGTTTCGCTGGGTGGAGCACGCGCACTGGTCAAAGGTGAAGGTGGTGCATTGCGGCCTGGAGCGCGCATTTCACGATGTGCCGCCGGTCGCCATGCCTGTGGTGCCGCGCCTGGTATGCGTGGGCCGCTTGTGTGAGCAGAAGGGCCAGCTGTTGTTGATGCAGGCTGCTGGTTTGCTGGCCGAGCAGGGACTTGAATTCGAGATCGTGCTGGCCGGTGATGGCGAGATGCGTGCCGAGATCGAGGCATTGGTCGAGCGTTATGGCTTGCAGGCGCGGGTGCGCATCACCGGTTGGATCAGCAGCGAGCAGGTGCGGGCGGAGATTCTAGCTGCGCGCGCCCTGGTGTTACCGAGCTTTGCCGAAGGCTTGCCGGTGGTGATCATGGAGGCGATGGCTTTGCGCCGGCCGGTGCTGACCACCTATGTAGCGGGTATTCCGGAGCTGGTTTGCCACGGTGAGAATGGCTGGCTGTTCCCCGCTGGATCGGTTGAAGAGTTGGCCGTGGCGTTGGCGGACTGCCTCGCGCAATCTGCTGAGGTATTGGAACGCATGGGCGAGGCGGCTTATCAGCGGGTGCTGGAGAGGCACGATATCGATACCGAGGCAGCCAAGCTGGCCGTGTTGTTCGGGGCGCAAGCATGATGGATTTACTCAATTGGCTACTGAGCGCACTGCTGATAGTCATCTTGTTGCCGGTACTGGTGCTGTTCCTGCAAGTGGCTCTTGCCTGCATGCCTGCGCGGTCGAAGCCTTCATCGCCGGCAGTGCGCCCGCGAGTGGCAGTGTTGGTGCCTGCGCACAATGAATCTTCGGTAATTGTCGCGACGCTGAATAGCCTTCTGCCGCAGTTGCGCGAGGGCGACCGGCTGCTGGTGGTGGCGGATAACTGCACGGATGACACCGCAGTGTTGGTCAGGGCAGCGGGTGCCGAGGTAGTTGAGCGCAGTAATGAACAGCAGCGTGGCAAGGGCTATGCACTGGACTTCGGCGTGCGCTATCTGGCGGGCGATGCACCTGAAGTCCTGATTATTGTCGATGCCGATTGTCAGGTGGGCGAGGGCGCGATCGAGCGTTTGGCCGTCTGCTGCATCCAGTCTGGGCGACCGATCCAGGCGCTGTATCTGATGCATGCACCGCAAGGTTCTGGCTTGAAAGTGCATATCGCCGAATTCGCCTGGCGCGTGAAGAACCTGGTCCGCCCCTCAGGTTGGGCACAGCTCGGTTTGCCCTGTCAGCTAATGGGGTCGGGAATGGCCTTTGTCTGGCGCGACCTCTCTTTGATCAACCTTGCCAGCGGCCACATCGTTGAGGACTTGAAGATGGGGTTCGACTTCTGCCGCAACGGCAAACCGCCGTTGTTCTGCCCCGATGCGCTGGTCAGCAGTTATTTCCCGCGCAGTGCTGAGGGCTTGAGTACTCAGCGCACGCGTTGGGAGCATGGTCATCTCGGGGTAATCCTCAGTGACGCCCCTGAATTGCTGGTGGAATCGTTAAGGCGAGGTAACTGGAAGTTATTGGGCATGACGCTCGACTTGCTGGTCCCGCCGTTGGCGTTATTGACGCTGGTGGCGATGGCGGCATTCATCATCTCCTGGCTGGTATTCATGGTCAGTGGGCTGCTGGTTCCCGCACTGATTGCCTCGTTCGGGGTAGTGCTGTTGGGTATGACGATCATGCTGGCGTGGAGTCAGTTCGGTCGCGGCGTTATTTCGTTCGCCGCGTTGCTCTATGCGCCTTTCTATGCGGCCAAGAAAATACCGCTGTACCTGGGTTTTTTGCTCAAGCGTCAGGTCGATTGGGTTCGTTCGAAGCGAGATGACGGCTGATGCAAACTTTGACTTGGCAAGAAAGTTGGCGCGGCATTATTCAGAAGCTCAGCACTGTCAGTGATCTCGGGGATGAACAGCGGCTGATTGAACGGTTGTCGGCGCCGCAGTCCACTACCGTCCTCGGGTTCGTCAATGCGCACGCCATGAATCTGGTCGCGGGCAATGCGGATTACTACCAGGCGCTGTCCTCAGCCGATGTGCTGCTGCAGGATGGCTCTGGTATGGCCATATTGTTTCGCAGGCTAGGACTGGTGCCGGGGATGAACATGAATGGCACTGACTTCATTCCAAAACTGCTCGTTGCTTTCCAAGGCAAGCGCGTTGCTTTCTGGGGCACTCAGGAGCCATTTCTGGCATGTGCAGTACGTCGCAGCGAAAGCCAGTTTGGCGTGGACGTGGTGTCTGCCCATCATGGTTTCGACGAAATAGATGCCTACATAGCCCTTGCTCAGCGTCTACGGCCTGAACTGATTGTTCTGGGTATGGGCATGCCCAGGCAGGAGCAGGTTGCCGCCAGGATTGCTGTCAGCGGAATGCCTTGTCTGGTCGTTTGTGGTGGGGCGATATTGGACTTTCTCGGGGGCAAGGTAACTCGAGCCCCGCTATGGGTTCGTCGCCTCGGCTGTGAGTGGTTGTTCCGGTTGGGGCTCGAGCCAAGGCGTTTATTTCAACGTTATGTAGTAGGTAATCCGCTATTCCTGCTGCGTACATATAGTTGGCGGGATGCTTCTTAGCTGTTATCAAGAAGAACGCTTCCTCACCTAAAGTTGTCCGTTTCGGGCCTCGCCTGTCTATCCTGATGAAAGACATTGCTAGGTGGCTGATTTTATTGTCTGGTAAAGCGGTCGGACGCCAAATGCCATCGGTGATGTCAGCTTCTCCGCTACAGCGCCACGGCAAATAGCGCTTCTATGGCGGGCGCAAAGCCACTATGCTTCGTCGCGTGTTTTATGGGGGCGTATGGCGGCTCTATGGGCCGTTTCAATGCAATCATCTGCAGGTAACAAAGGGCTGGTCCATGCAAGAGCAACGCTACCTCCCTGCGCTACGCGCGTACATCGATCATCTGCTGAGTGAGGGGTGGGTCATCGCCAAGCGCGACCCGCTCAAAATACAGTTCCAAGGTAAAACCTGTGTGGTCATGCACGGCATGCTGATCAGCGAAGGTTCGCTCTGGAATTATGCCGATGTTTAGCGCTGTAGCGGCCTGAGCGATCAGGCCCTGCCTTCGTGGCGCGCCGCGTAACCCGCCAACTACAAGGTTTTGTCGGTTGCTGCTATCTACGACCGTCACTCCTGCTTCGATGAGCAGTCGCGGGCGCCGGACGATTCGGCTGAGTGCTTGATAGGGCATTTCGGGGCTGAGAACTTGTGAAAAAGCGCTCGCCTACTGCAATCGCCTGCGGCGTCGTTGCGCTACGTGAAAAGTGAGGCCATTCAGCTTACGGCAAGTTTGACATGCCTGAGACGCCAGCCCTTACGGCTATTGGGTTTGACTAGAAGGTAGAGGCCATCGCCGTCGAAAAGCTTGTAGGCGCGGTCGGTGGGCTTGGCTGAGCAGCAAGCCGAATCAGAGAGTGGGGTAGTGGTGCGCGACATAAAGGGTACTCCCCCTTATCTAACTACCTTACCCCCTGGCACTCCCCCTAAAACGGCCGAAATCCACAAGGTTTTGATGAGGCCCGACGGAACGCCAAAACGAAAAAACCCGCCAGAAGGCGGGTTTTTCGGCGGTTTCAGAGATTTTGAAAACCTTCTCTGTAACCTTGTATGGTGCCGGCACCAAGAGTCGAACTCGGGACCTACTGATTACAAGTCGGCGTTTGCGCATTATGCCATGATTTGAAATCAGATGGTTACAGAGCGCTTACAAGCAAGCAGAACCGCGACTTAATGAGGCTTCAGGGGCAAAAACGACACGGTTAAACACAGCAATGCGTGGTGCAAAAGCGTGTTTGTGTCGTGGCCCCGTAACCCGGAGCCAGCACATGAAGTCGAAGATAACTCAGGCCCTCGTCGAGAGAGCGCCAGCACCAGACAAGGGTAAATCCACGCTATACGCTGACAGCGAGATGCGGGGCTTCTACCTGATCGTTACCCCCACGAAGCGCAGCTTTTATGTGCAGTCCCTCGTCAACGGCAAGCAAGTCCGCACGAAGCTAGGCGACCACCCTGCGATGGATGCCAAGCAAGCGCGGGATACGGCCAGGCGCACACTTGTCGGAATGCGTGGAGGCACCAACCCGAACGAAGAGCGACGCAAAGCGAAGGCACGAGGCATTACCCTGCGTGACGCGCTTGATCTGCACTTGGCAGCCAAGCCCATGTCGTCAAGAAGCGAACAAGGGTACCGCTACAACTGTGAGCAGTACCTTTCCGACTGGCTCGACAAGCCTCTGGCCGAACTCGGTTCTGATCGCAGTGGTGTGCGCGAGCGTCATCGCAAGATCACCGATAAGCACGGCGCCACCACGGCGGACAGCGTCTACCGTGTGCTGCGTGCCATCTACAACCGTGGCCTACGCGAGCACCCAGATTTACCGCCGAATCCAACCGCCAACGTTGATTACCACGGACTCAAGCGCCGCAAGGTGGACGTAGAAGGGGAACGGCTGAAAGCGTGGGGCAAGGCAGTGCTAAGCCTGCATCCCGTGAGGCGCGATCTTCACTTGTTTATGATCCTCACAGGCATGCGCCGCACCTCTGCCTGTGAGGCGCGCATTGTCGAGCTGGACGTCGGCACGAAGCGGCTGCACGTACCTAAGCCTAAGGGCGGATCAGCTCGCGCCTTCGATCTGGCACTATCTGGCCCACTTGCTGACCTGCTCGGCCACCGTCTGAACGAAGGACCCCGCATCTATCGCAAGAGTCCGTGGCTGTTCCCCGCTGAGTCTAAGTCTGGTCACGTTGCCGAAGTGGCACAACACGAGCTGGGCGGGCTGACAGGGCATGCGCTAAGGCACTGCTTCTCCACGCTGGCGGTTCAAGCTGGCGTGCCTCTGCTTGAGCTGAAATACATGCTGAACCACGCGGCGAGCAACGTCACGATGGGCTACATCCATGTGGGAGTCGAGCATCTCATTAAGTATCAAGAGTTGGCGTCCAGGTACATCCTCGAAGCGCTGGGCCTCGATTGGACTGAGGGTGATTGGCCTCCAAAACTTTTGACCACGCTGGCGGAGGCCACGTCAATAAACGGTCCTGAGAATTGCGAGGAAGGCGACAGTTTTAGCATTCAGTAATATCCGGCATTTGCATCGGCGCATGACACTTCTCTCCATCGCAGGCGATATGCCGGACGACGGTTCGGCAACAAACTCTTTTTAATGATTTGGAGAAGCTCACATGACTACTGGAAACATCAAGGCCTCAGCAAGCAAGGAAGGTCGCATGGCCGTACTCGTTGATCCCCGCCAACGGATTCTCAGGCGCGTTGAGGATCGCCTGAGTAGTGAGGTCGGCAAGCGCGTCCGCATTGGAAGCGAGGCGGACCGCCTGATCCTGAGCATTCGTGACGAGATTCTCTCCCGCACCTACCAGCAGAATGAGACGGTTATCATGGAGCTACGGTTTCTGTTGGAGGAGTGCCTGACCGAGCTCGATGAACTCAGCAAGGCGGCCATCTGATCCACTATCGGTGCGCAGCAAACGCGCAAAGCGATGAAAATAAAGGGCTGCCGTGATGGCGGCCCTTTCTCATGCACGGCATGAGAACTTTACTCATCCTCGGATTGCGCTGGTTCGACCACGGTTACGCCAGCGAGCCATTCGGCGGACTCCTCTTCGTTCATCTGTGTGGCAAAGACTTTCCGTCGCTCGGGAACCTCAATGCCTTTCTTACGCATGTCGTGGGCATACCATCGAACCGATTTCGCGGTAGCTTGCGCGCCATCAACCTGAGCGTTGACCATCTTCGCGATCAACGCATGCGGGTAGCCTGTAGGGTCCATCAATATCTCGCGGGCCAGCCGGCCGATACCTTTGCCGCTGGACTTCTTCTCGGTCGTGTCTGTCGTCTCGGTGGTGTCAGCCTGCGGTTGTGCGCACTGTTCGGTCACCTCAGCCGACGTGGCCTGCCTGAGAGCGCTCAGGTCGACGTTTTTGTCTGCGGCGAGCTTCTCGATTCGTTCGATCATCTTCTTGCGCGAGGCGAACGTCTTGGGCCCCGCCTTCTTCTCTGACATGGAGTTGTAAAGCGCCAGCAGGTCGTTGAAGGTCATCAGCTCAAGCTTCACGCTCGTTCTCCTTTACGCCGATGAAGGCGAGTGCTTGGTTCAGAAGTCCGGCAACGTGGGCAAGGTCGCCCGTATGCCCCCAATTGGCACTGTCTCGTGCCTCGTGCTCCCGCTTGGCCTTGAGGGCTGTGGTCAGTCTGCCGAGCACCCTCTCGACCTCGGTCGCTCTGGACTCGAAGGCCTCTTGGGCGGTCGCGTACCTCCTGCTTCCCATTTCGCTTCTCCTAGTTGTTGGTGCGTAGGAGCATTAAGTCGCGTTCGTGGGGATTCGGGAGCTGGGGCCCTTCAAAAATAGTTATCCACTGATTAGTAATCAGCCGACGTAGCAGCCCAAGCACATGAAAAGAAAAGGGCCACCTCGAAAAGGTGGCCCCGTGGAACACAGCCGGAACAGGCCTGCCAGGACGCGCAGCCAGACGTTGTGGTGCTCAGGGAGCGAAGGCCAGATGCGCCCGCTCGAAGCCCAGCTCGTCGGCGCGGCGCTTGGTTGACTTGTCCACGTACAGGTCGAGGGCGCGGCAGTACGGCATCCCAGCCAACGCTGCTGCTTCGTCGAAGTCGTCTGAGTACGGTGCGACACCAACGCTGCTGGCGCGGTCGGCCAGCGTGTCGAGGAGGTTGGCGCCGGTACGCAGCGCCAGAGCCATACCTGACAGTGCAATAGCGACAGGGTGACGAGCTGGATAGGCCAGTAGCTTAGTCGTCATGGTCGCCCCCGATCAGGTCATGGTTGATTTCCTGTTCGCGCATGGCGAGCTGGACCGAACTGATGGGGTTGGAGCGGCCTGCGTTCCAAGTGCGAATGGCCACCAGGATGCCTTGTAGCCGCAGGTCGCCCAGCTTGATGTATTCGCGGGCCTTCTCGAAGTCGTCCAGGTGCATGGCCGTTGCCAACTCGACGGGGCCAACAGGGCGTTCCTTGGTGGGCAAGCGGTCAAGCAATGAGAGGACGGCAGACGCGAGGGGCACGTTCTGCGTGCCAACAGCGACTTGGGCCATGTGACCGAGTTCGGCGGGGCCAGCATGGACAAGCTGTTGGAGGTAGTCGGTGCGGCGTGTATCACCGAGGGCGGCACGGCTCAGAGCTTTGACAGGGCTGTCATAGAACGGGCGTTGGCTCATGAGCTGAGCGTGGGGCGTGCCTGCATCCTTGAGTAGCTTGTCGAGTTCAGCTTTGGAGTTGTCCTTGATCTGACGGATCACGGCCAGGGTTTCGTTCTGCGCGAAGCGCGACAGGTCACCCGCACCAATGCCTGGGGCGCGCTTCCAGCGGGAGGCAATCTCAGTCTTCTTGGCGGCGACGTCTTTGTTCAGGCGCTCAATGGCCTTGATGACGCGGCTGTGGATGGCGTCCAGGCTGGACGCGTGCTCGCCGATTTGCTGCGGGCTCAGTAGCGGGGTTTGGGTAAGTTCGATTTTCATGCTCGTGGCTCCTGTGAGGTTATGTTCCTCCGGTCGCCTATCACGAGCGCATCCCCAGCCGAGGGGTGGTCTGCGCGCCAATGCGCTGACCGGATGCTATCAATGTGCCGCGCAGGCGCTCGCGTGCGAGCCAACGTTTACCATGCTGTGTTCATCTATTCGCTGCCACCGTCGCAATGGCTTACGAATCAAGGGCATTGGCATGCTCTACCCGCTGATGTGATGTCAGGCGTCAAAGTCGGGGTCAGCTCCAACAGGCGTGCCGCCAAGCCCACCGCAGGCGTAACACAGGCGGATGCGGCCCACGTCTTCAGAGAAGTGCGGCCTTGAGCAGCGCATGCAGTTGAGCCAGCCGATGCGGCGCACCAACCTGGGTGGTTCCACACTGGGGTCCATCACGGACTCCCGACGTGTGAGGTCGCAATTGAAGGGCCAGCGTTCTGGCTCAATCAGTTGCTTGGCAAGGGTGCAGTCCTCGGGCCGCCGAACTGGGCGTGGGCCTGGCGTCGCGCCAAGCCAACGATAGGTCGGGTAGAGCTTCGAGTGGGCACGGTGCCGCGTCGTGTTAAACGGTAGCCCAAGGGCTGCGTCGGCTTGTCTAGCGCTGGGGTATCGCACCCCATCCACTTCCACGCCGACCGCGTAGCCGTTACCCGCGGTTGATACTGCCGTGCTCACGGCGTTCCTCGTACTCAAGCGACATGCGCGCCCAGGTCTTCGCATCGACCCGAGGGATAGGACCGATACAAGTCGACTCGCATAGTTTGGCGAGGCCGTCACGGCCACCGAGCGCGGTCACGGTGTCAGGTGCAGACTGCTCAAGAGCATCGAGGTTTAGGTCCAGCATGCGGGCGTGATGGAGAACTTCTTCCACCGTCAGGTTTTCATTCATCGTCTTGTTCCTTGTTGGCGTTGTACTTGGAAAGCAGTGCAACGAGCTGCGCACGCTCTCCACTCGGCATCTGGAGCAGTGCCTCAGCTGACAGGCCTGTGTCTTCAACCTTCACACGAAGACGGTCAGCAAGCTGATCGCCATAGCGAAACTTGAGCATCACTTCCAATAGGCGGTCGCTGTGCTTGCGAACGGTGAGCGGGCGTTCTTCACCTGTTTCAACGTCGCGAGCCATCGACACCTGACCTTGATAGATAACAGGCTCTTCCACTCCAATGCAGGCACGGCGGTAGGCTTCATCTAGCAAGGCGTCCATGGCGACCTCAATGGACTGTTCCCAGCGACGTCGAAACTCCAGGTCCTTTTGCTTGTATTCGAATGCGAGGCGGCGGGAGATGCCGCACACCTGGGCCGCCTGTTTAGGCGACGCGGTGTCCTCCAGTATCTGAAGGAACAGCTCTTGCACCTCGGCGGTGAACTTCTTAGTGGCCATGAGCCGATTCTCGAAAGATGGTGTTGAAGTTGATCGTGCCGTGTTAATGCGCGCGGGCACGCCATCGTTTCGGTAGTCGCATCAAGCACTTGGGATGGGTTGACCTGCTAATCACTGATTAGAGGGTCCCGGTCTACGTGCGCGAGGGAGAGGTCTGGCGTGCAGTAGGACGTGTTCGACCACCGCGATTTATTTTTATGGGGATATTCATAAAACAGACTCTGGGCAGACTTCAACTTCACTTTCTTAAGAAAGTGAAGTCTCTGAAGTCTCATCTGCCGTGCCGAAATCTCGTCCGAAGTCTCAGCGTCCGGTGGTCGCATAAGCTGTTGATTCTGAAAAGACTTCAGACTTCAGGTCGGCGGTGAAGTCTCCGAAATCTCGAGACTCCAAGGTCAGACTTCAGGAGACTTCGCAGGTAATCATGAGGCTGCTTCCACCCGCACCACCTTCGGTGCCGTGGAGTGCTTGCCGACGCGTTCACACCAGAGCCAGAAATAGCTACCGCTCCAGCTTGCCCGCACGGCGTCGATGCGCCCCTCGGGTATCTTGTCCGCCACTGCACGCTGAGCCGAGCTCTTGCTCATGCCCAGGCGCTTGATCGCGGCGCCCATCAGGTCGGCGGCCTTAAGCGTGCCCTCGGCTGCACCCAACTCGCAGGCGAGCGCACACAGTCCATCACTCTGCATTGCCCCGTCCCCAAAGTCGGAGACCGCATCGGCCATCACGGTTGGTCTTAGCACTAGGGAATCAGCCACCTTCTCAAGGTTGAAGCGCATGGGACCCTCGCGCTCCGCGTCCTTCTGCTTCTGCACAGCCACTTTGATAGAGTGCTTGTCTTTGTCGCGCTCCACTTCGACGGTGGTATCCATTGCGCCCAGTAGTGCCGTGCTGCCCCGCATACCCTTGCTCACGTCCTTGCCCGAGTGATGCACAACCACCACGGCGGCGCCGGTCGCGTCACGCAGCCACTTCATGCTGGCGATGTAGCGGCTCATGTCTTTCGCCGAGTTCTCATCGGCGCCTGCGGCTGTCTGGTTCAAAGTGTCGATGACGACCAGCTTCAACGGTCCGAGCTCGTCAGTCACGGCCTTCACGAAGGCACGCACGGTTCCCTCCTTTTCTGCAGCAAAGTTGATTTCATCCCGCATAAGACGGAAGTCGAAGGCGTGCTCCTGTGCGTGGCGATCCTGTTTCCAGGCGCGGACCCGCTTTCCGAGACCGGGGGCACCCTCTGCTGCGATGTACAGAACCGCGCCCCGCTCGACCCCGCGCCCGTGCCAGTCTATGCCGCCCGCGATGGCCATCGACATATCCACGGCCAGGAACGATTTGCCCGACTCGGGGGCACCGTAGATCGCGGCGAGGCTACCCTCGGTCAGTACACCGGGGATGAGCCACCGCGGAGGCGGCAGCTTCTCCAGCTCGTCGATGCTCAGGAAGCTCCAACGGGTCTGCTTCTGCTCAGCTTGTCCGTCATCTTCCCAAGGCTCAAAGTCGTCCTCGGGATCGGAGTTAGGAATCTGACCACCGACTTCCAATACCAGCTTGTATAGCAGACGTGCCGTGACAGGCTCGCCATGTGGTGCGTTGGCGTGGAAGGAGTCCCACCTGTTGCCAATGATCCAGGCATCGTCCATGTACTTCGCGTCCTGCGTGGACCACTCGATGAACTCCTGCCGTCCCTCGCCGTTGGTGGCGTGATGGCAGGCCATCGCAAGGTCGCGCCACTTCTTCTCGTCCTGGAACTCCTCCACGTCCAGACATTCGAGCGCGCCCTCTAGCTGGCGCGGCGTAAGCTCGCCGGCCTCCCGTTCGGACCGTTCGCGAACAGGGCGGCGGACGGCATCCAGTGCGCTTGTCGGAAGATCGGGCATATCCGCGAGGTCAGGCGAAAACTCGTCCCAACGGTAGAAGCCACCACATGGATGGACGGAACCGGCTGCGACCACCTGCCTGCCACGCGATTTGAACTCGATGCCGGGGAAGTCCTCCAGGCTGTCCAGCGTCGCGACATCGGCGGGCTTGCGGAAGTAGTAATGGTGACCACCGCTGCCGGTGACAACATGCGGGGCGACGGACAGCTCAATGCCTAGCGCGGCAGTCACCTCGGCGAGGCTATCGCGGCCTTCGGGGAAGTTGCGCGGATCAACGTCCAGCACGACCACGTCGGCAGGAATACGGAATCCCACGTTTAGACTGCTGCGCTGGGCGCGTTCGAGCACCGCTTCAGCGGAGTAGGCGCGGCGCTGCCATGTCGAATCGATCGGCGACTTGCCGCGCTCCCGGCCGCGTTGGTCCTTCTTATGCCACGCATACAGCGGGATCAGGTCGAGCTTGGCCTCGCGGTAGCGGACCATCT
>JAWWDH010000023.1:0-16726 GCA_033720015.1 Pseudomonas sp. | reverse complement strand
TTGATACGCCACAGGTACTGACGGGTAAAAATCTGTTCTATCAGGCCGGTTGCCAGGGTTGCCACAACCCAACCTTCACCACCGCAGCCGATGCGGCCGAGCCGGAACTGGCCAACCAGGTTATTCGCCCCTACAGCGACCTGTTGCTGCATGACATGGGCCCAGGCTTAGCCGACAATCGCCCGGAGTTCCTCGCCGGCGGCCAAGAATGGCGCACCCCGCCACTGTGGGGCATTGGTTTGACGGAAACGGTTAACGGCCACACTCAGTTTCTGCATGATGGCCGCGCGCGCAACCTGCTGGAGGCCATTCTCTGGCACGGCGGTGAAGCCGAAGCGGCCAAGCAACAGGTCCTGACTTTCAATGCCGATGAGCGCGCCGCGCTGTTGGCCTTCCTGAACTCGCTGTAAGGAGTCACTCATGATCCGCTCACCTCTGGGCCTGGCCCTGCTCAGTTTGACCCTCACCGCCTGCAGCCCAGCCGATCCTAAGCAGCAGGTCAGCCAGGCACTGACCGATGGCGTGATCCTGCCCATTTATAACGCCTGGCATGAGGCCGACCGCCAGCTGGCAGCCAGCGCCCAGGCCTTCTGCAGCGACCAACAGAACCTCACCGAAGCGCGCCAGGCCTTCGCCACCGCGCAGAGCGCCTGGGCCGCCGTGCAACCTGCGCTGCTCGGCCCACTGGCGGAAGGCAACCGTGCCTGGCAAGTGCAGTTCTGGCCCGACAAGAAGAACCTGGTTGCCCGCCAGGTTGAAGCGCTGATCAACAACAAGCCCACGCTGACCCCAGCCGACCTGGATAAATCCAGCGTGGTGGTGCAAGGCCTGACCGCCTACGAATACCTGCTGTTCGATGCGGCACTTGACCTCAACAAACCCGAGCAGAAAGTCCGTTACTGTCCGCTGCTCGTTGCCGTCGGCGAACATCAGCAAGCGCTCGCAGCTGACGTGCTGGCCAGCTGGCAGAGTGACGAGGGCATGGCTGCGCAGCTAAAGCGCTTCCCCAATGCGCGCTACGCCGAAGCCCCGGAAGCACTGGCAGAATTGCTGCGCACTCAGGTCAGTGCCATCGACGGGCTGAAAAAGAAGCTCGGCACGCCCATGGGGCACCAAAGCAAAGGCCAGCCACAGCCTTATCAGGCCGAAGCCTGGCGCAGCAAGGCCAGCCTGAGCAACCTCGCTGCCAGCGTGGCGAGTGCCGAGCGCATCTGGCTGGGCGCCGAACAGGATGGTATCCAGGCGCTGCTTAGCGCTGACCAGACCGAGCTGAAACAACGCATCAATGCCGCCTACAGCAACACCCGTCAGCGCCTGGCCAACGCACAGCGCCCACTCGGCGAGCTGCTAGCTGATGAAGCCGGCCGCGCCGAACTGAACGCCCTGTATAACAGCCTGAGCGCCCTGCATCGCTTGCACGAAGCTGATCTGGCCAAAACCCTGGGCATTCAACTGGGCTTCAACGCCCATGATGGTGATTGATCCATGCCAATCAACCGCCGCACCTTTCTCGGCTTAGGCGCCACGGCCCTCGCCGCCACTGCGGTGGCCGCCAGTACCTTAGGTGGCTGGACGCTGATGCACAGTGGCCCGCAAGCACTGTTGCTGTCGGCGCGCAATGATGCCGCCGGCCAGCACTTCGCCGTCGGCTACCGGCTGGATGGCAGCCAGGTATTCGCGACCGCGGTCAGCGAACGCTGCCACGATGTCATCGCTCATCCGTTTCTGCCGATGGCGCTGTTTGTCGGGCGCCGCCCGAGTACCGAGAGTTACCTGATCGACACCCGCGACGGCCGCCTGCTGCAAACCCTGCGCTCGCCCGCGCAGCGCCACTTCTACGGCCATGCGGTGTTCCACAAGAGCGGTGAATGGCTGTACGCCACCGAGAACGACACCCGCGACCCCGGTCGCGGTGTACTGGGGGTTTACCGCCTCCAGGGCGAACAGTTGCAACGCAGTGACGAACTCTCGACCCACGGCATCGGCCCGCACCAATTGCTCTGGCTGCCAGACGGCGAAACCCTGGTGGTGGCCAACGGCGGCATCCGCACCGAGGCCGACAGCCGAGTGGAGATGAACCTCAACAGCATGCAGTCGAGCCTGGTATTGCTGCAGCGCGACGGCAGCCTGGTGAGCAAGGAACAACTGCCCGAACAGATGAACAGCGTGCGCCACCTGGCCGTGGCAAGCGATGGCACCGTCGTCAGCGGTCAGCAATATATGGGCGAACTCAGTGACAAGGTGCCGCTGTTGGCAATTAAACGTCCCGGCCAGCCTTTCCAGCACTTCCCCGTCGCTGATGCCCAGCGCCAGCTGATGAGCCAGTACACCGCCAGCGTGGCAATCCACAGCGAACTGCGCCTGCTGGCCCTGACGGCGCCGCGTGGCGGCCGGGTATTTATCTGGGACCTGGACAGCGCCGCACTGCGCCTCGATGCGCCCCTGGCCGATTGCGCCGGCGTCGGTGCGGTAGCTGATGGCTTTGTCGTCAGCAGCGGCGTGGGTCGTTGCCGCCTGTATGACTGCCGTAGCGAGCGCATCACCAGCCAGCCCCTGCAACTGCCCGCCGGGCTCTGGGACAACCACCTGCGCCTGGCCTGACACCAGGCTTTAGCCCCCGCGATTTAATCGCGCTAAACCGCTCACGACACGCTCAAGAATACTGTCGCCGCGCCGATCTATAGGTCCAGTCAGCCGCTGCCTCTTGGCAATCCGGCCCAGCCGATACCAGTCGATAGGGATTTTCGCAGTTATGACGCACTCCGCGTCATCGGCATTCTGCTTCCCACATTCCGAGGTATCCCATGTTTCTGCAAAAATCCTTGCGCGCACAAATTCTCGCGCTGCTTGGCGGTAGTCTGGCGCTGATTCTGCTCACCGCACTGGTCTGCTTTAGCCTCCTCTCCAATGGTATGCGCGACTACCGCGGGCTACTCGAAGGCCCACTGGAACAGTCGACATTGATCGACATCGCCAACCTCGACTTCAAGACCCAGATCCAGGAATGGAAGAACGTCCTGCTGCGCGGCTCCGACAGCGCTCAACTGAATAAGTATTGGAGCCAGTTCGAGGCACAGGAGCGCAAGGTTCAGGACACCCTGAGCAAGCTGAGCCTGCTGGCCAGCAACGATCCCACCCTTAAGCGCAAGGTCGACAGTTTGCGCAGCGAGCACCAAAATCTGGGCGGTAAATACCGCACAGGCCGCGATGCCTTTATCGCTACCGGTGCTGACGCCAAAGCCGGCGACACCGCAGTTGCGGGCATCGACCGCAACACCACCGAGCAAATGGACGCTCTGGCCGCACAGCTGCACAAACAGAGCCTCGACCAGGCCAGCCTGATCAATGCCGCGGCGGATCGCACCATACTCGTCGGCACACTGGCGATGCTCGGCGCCACCCTGCTCATCGCGCTGCTCAGCCTATGGTTGATCAACCGCAACCTGATCAACCCAATACGCGAGCTGATCGAACATATCGCGCTGCTCAGCCAGGGTAAATTCGGCAAGCGCGTGGACGCCAGCCGTCAGGATGAACTGGGCAATCTGGCCGTGGCCGCCAATATCCTGCGCGACTTCCTCGCCGACACCTTTAGCCGCCTGCAGCGCAGCACCAATGACCTCGACACCGCCAGCGGCGAACTCAACGCCATCGCCACCCTGATGGGCCAAGGCACCCGCGAGCAGTTCTCGCGTACCGACCAAGTCGCCACGGCGATGCACGAGATGTCTGCCACCGCCCAAGAAGTCGCGCGCCACGCCGCCGAAGCGGCAAATGCCGCCGACGATGCCGACAGCGCAGCACGCCAGGGTGAGAAGGTGATGCAAGCCACCATCAAGACCATCACCGATATTCGTGGCGAAATCAGCAGCACGTCCGAGGTCATCCGCCGCCTGGAAGGCGACACGGGGCGCATCGGCAAGGTGCTGGAAGTGATTCGCGGGATCGCCGAACAAACCAACCTGCTCGCGCTCAACGCGGCCATCGAAGCCGCCCGTGCGGGCGAGCAGGGCCGTGGCTTTGCCGTAGTAGCTGACGAAGTGCGCACCCTGGCCCAGCGCACGGCCGAGTCCACGGCAGAAATCCACCAGATCATCGACACCGTGCAAACCGGGGCAATCAATGCAGTGCGGGCAATTGAGAGCGGCCAGCAACGCAGCGAGGAAGGTGTGACCCAAGTCACCGAAGCCGGGGCCACCCTGCAGCTGATTACTCAAGCCGTGGAGGCCATCCGCGACATGAACCGGCAGATCGCCACCGCCGCCGAAGAACAGACCTCGGTCGCCGAGGACATCTCACGCAACCTCACCGAGATCACCGCCATTGCCACGGCGAACCAGGAAAACGTGCAGCGCACCGAAAACGCCGGGCAGAACCTGCATGAGCTGTCCGGCCAGCTCAGCGAAGTGACCCAACGCCTAAGCGCCTGAGCACAGCCGCTGTAAAAAATACTCGGTAAGTCAGGGACAAAAACTAGCTGGGCCTGGTGACGCTGATTGGCTTAAGCAGCAAGCAGCTACGTCATGAGCAAGGCCTGTCTTGTCCCACAAAAAAGCCCTGCATTGCAGGGCTTTTTACTGCCTGGAATTAGGCATTGAACAACACCCTCTCAGGAGCGAAGACCTTGGGACAGGCCGAACATAAACAACAACAGATCCTGATCAGGCTTCAACACATCCGCTGTATGCGCTTGCGGCGGGAGCAAGCAGTAACCAGCGGCATTCTCACTAATAACCTGAGGCGTAGCTTCCTGCCAGGCCGCCGCCGCGAGTGAGGCCACGCTAAGCGCGCCGACCAAAAACAAACCTCGTGCGATTTCTAATTTCATGACTGCAACCTCTTGATAGCGCTGCCAAACGCTGTTTACTGAGCCTAGACCATTGATGACCCTAGCGTGGCGATTAACGACCAATGGTGGTTACTGGAACGCTGCTGACAACCACCACCTGATCACCTTGATTCGCCGGCAAGCCATTGGCAGGCCACGCCTTCGAACCGTACTCAGGCCAATGGTTCAACCCAAAGGCAAAGCAGGTACCGGGGCGTATCACCGCGCCTGGCGGTAACAGCCTCAGGGTCACTAAATTGCCCAATTGCAGCAGAGCGGTGCGTCATACAACCCGAAGCGTTAAAACAGGCGCCGGCAAAGCGTAACCGACACAATCTTCAGCCACCCTGCAAAGCAGCGTGGTAGAGCACATCCAGGTGAGGTCAAAACAAGAAGTGGCCATGCTACGTTGCAGCACCGCACAAATTGACAGGCTCCAGTCCGGGAGCAGGTATTAACCAAAGCAATTGGCATACCGCTTTGCCGCGCGGGACTGTTATAGCCGATAAAAATGAAAACCCCGTGACAGGCACGGGGTTTTCTTTACAACGTGCAAACCGCCTGGCGGCGGCCTGCTAGGGGCCAGGCTGGCTTACATCATGCCGCCCATACCGCCCATGCCGCCCATATCTGGCATACCGCCAGCAGCCGGCTTGTCTTCAACCACTTCGGCGATCATCGCTTCGGTGGTGATCATCAGGCTGGCGATCGAAGCAGCTGCCTGCAGAGCCGAACGGGTGACCTTGGCCGGATCGAGAATACCCATCTCGATCATGTCGCCGTAGGTGTCGGTCGCGGCGTTGAAGCCGTAGTTACCCGAACCCTGCTTGACCTTGTCGACTACTACGCTCGGCTCGCCACCGGCGTTAGCAACGATCTGACGCAGCGGTGCTTCAACAGCACGGCGCAACAGAGCGATACCAACGTCTTGATCAGCGTTGTCGCCTTTCAGTTCGCAGATGGCCTGCAGAGCGCGCACCAGTGCCACGCCGCCGCCAGGTACCACGCCTTCTTCAACGGCTGCGCGGGTTGCGTGCAGGGCGTCGTCAACGCGGGCTTTCTTCTCTTTCATTTCAACTTCGGTGCCGGCACCGACTTTGATCACGGCAACACCGCCAGCCAGTTTGGCCAGACGCTCTTGCAGCTTCTCTTTGTCGTAGTCGGACGAAGTGTCTTCGATCTGCTTACGGATCTGCAGTACGCGCGACTCGATATCAGCCTGAACGCCAGCACCGTCGATGATGGTGGTGTTTTCTTTGCTGAGGATCACGCGCTTGGCGTTACCCAGGTGCTCCAGGGTGGCGCTTTCCAGGCTCAGGCCGATCTCTTCGGAGATCACGGTACCGCCAGTCAGCACAGCGATGTCCTGCAGCATGGCCTTGCGACGATCACCAAAGCCTGGCGCCTTAACGGCAGCGACTTTAACGATACCGCGCATGTTGTTTACAACCAGAGTCGCCAAGGCTTCGCCTTCAACGTCTTCGGCCACGATCAGCAGCGGACGACCGGACTTGGCCACAGCTTCGAGAACTGGCAGCAGCTCACGGATGTTGGAGATCTTCTTGTCGACCAGCAAGATCGCAGGAGCATCGAGCTCGGCAACCATGGTGTCTGGCTTGTTGATGAAGTACGGGGACAGGTAGCCACGGTCGAACTGCATGCCTTCAACAACCGACAGTTCGTTTTCCAGGCCCGAACCTTCTTCAATGGTGATCACGCCTTCTTTACCGACTTTTTCCATGGCTTCGGCAATGATTTCGCCGATGGAGGTGTCGGAGTTAGCGGAGATCGAACCAACCTGAGCGATGGCTTTAGTGTCAGCGCATGGCTTGGACAGGTTCTTCAGCTCAGCAACGATGGCGATAGTCGCCTTGTCGATGCCGCGTTTGAGGTCCATTGGGTTCATGCCGGCAGCGACGGCTTTCAGGCCTTCGTTGACGATGGCTTGAGCCAGAACGGTAGCAGTGGTGGTGCCATCGCCTGCGTCATCGTTAGCGCGCGAAGCAACGTCTTTAACCAGCTGAGCGCCCATGTTTTCGAAACGATCTTTCAGCTCGATTTCTTTTGCAACGGAAACGCCGTCCTTGGTGATGGTCGGAGCGCCGTAGCTCTTCTCGATCACCACGTTGCGGCCTTTCGGACCTAGGGTCGCTTTTACTGCGTCAGCCAGAACGTTAACGCCAACGAGCATTTTTTTACGGGCGGAATCGCCGAATTTAACTTCTTTAGCAGCCATGATGGTTATTCCTTAATGCGTTCAAATAGAGCGGAATTCGTAGCGACAAGGCGCTGCAATCAGCCTTCGATAACGGCGAGAATTTCGTTCTCAGCCATTACCAGCAAGTCTTCGCCGTCAACTTTGACGGTGTTGCTGCCCGAGTAAGGGCCAAATACAACTTTGTCACCGACCTTGACGGCCAGCGCACGAACTTCACCGTTGTCCAGCACGCGGCCAGTACCGACAGCGAGGATTTCACCGCTGTTGGCTTTTTCAGCAGCGGAACCTGGCAGCACGATGCCACCTGCGGTTTTCTTTTCTTCTTCGCTGCGACGGATTACGACGCGGTCATGCAGAGGACGAAGCTTCATGGTCGATCTCTCCCAATAGTTTATTTTTCGGCCGGTGTATTCACCGACGGGTTAGCAAAATCCGGCTAGGCCGGTAGCGCTACGCCAGGCGCAACGCTGAAGTCTGATTTGTCTGAATGACAAAAAACCTTGCGGTGACCGCTACATAAGGGCGCACAGGGGGATTTCAAGGGCTGAGGGCGAAATCTTTATCGAAAATTACCCGCCGAGGCACTCACTCACGGCGCTCGTACTCGCCTTCCAGCACATTTGCCTGGGTTGGCCTGGAGTGGGCCGCCTGATCGTCGAAAAAGGCGCGTTGGCGCATGGCTTGCTCAGCCGCACGCAAGCGCACCTTGTTGACCAGCAGGCGACGAGTGAAGGGGATCAGGCAGAAGATCCCGAAGAAGTCACTGATAAAGCCAGGCAATAGCAGCAGACCGCCACCGACAGCGATCAGCAAGCCTTCGAGCATTTCCTGCTCAGGCAACTCACCACGCGAAAGCTTTTCACGGGCACGCCAAGCGGTGGCAACACCGGCCACCCGCAACAGCACACTGCCGAGCACGGCCGAGCCGATGACCAGCAACAGGGTCGGCAGCACACCGATGGCACCGCCAACCTGAATCAACAGGGCTAATTCAATGAACGGAAACAGCAAAAACAAAAACAGAAAAGCGCGCATCAAAAATTCCTTAACGGAAGATCAGCTTCCAGTAAGAGTGAAGTATGGGGTGTTACGCTGAATTCAAGCTGAAGCCTGACCATCGGTCGGCCACTCCGCGGCCCGCGCCAGCGCTACCAAGGCCTGACGCACCGCAAGCGGACTGTTACAGGATGTTGGAAAGGCCAGCCAATACACCCCCTGAGCGATGCGCAGGTGGAAGCCCTCGCTGTCGATACCGACCAGCTCAGCCGGCGCCTGATTAGGCAAGCCTGCCAGCGCGACATAGTGAGCGATAGTTGCAGCGTGGTCACTGTTCATATGTTCGAGCATGCTGACTTCACTGTCCCCGGCAAAGGGGTTGGCCAGGGCCACATGATCCAGCCAGTGAATCGCGCCGAAACCACCGATATAACGCCAGCGCACCGGCTCCAGTAGCCAAAAGTCGAAGTCATGGGCCTGATGATAACCGCGCGAGTCGGGGAAATAGCGGTAATAGCGTTGCGCGGCGGCGGCAATCTGCTGCTCATCCTCCAATTGCCGGGCTTCAGCCAACAGCGTCAGCCGCCCTACCGCCTGCACATCCTCGGCCCCGCGCTCGCTGACCAGCAGCGAACACTTGGCATCCTGCCTGAGGTTGTGGGTGTGTTGGGCAATGCGGCTGATCAACAGCAGCGGGAAGCCGTCCGCATCCAGGCAATAGGGCACCACTGAGCCGAAAGGGAAACCCGGCATCGACTTGGAATGGGTGCTGAGCACGCCCCGGTATTCCTTGAGCAGCAATTCTCGGGCATGCTTGCCGGCTTTCACGCTCACCTTATGACTCCTTGCATAGAATCCGTCGTTAACGGACAGGCGCTTTAGGATAACGGTTACAGCGCCGGCAAGGTTACACCGAAGAACCTGTTGAGCCTCTCGCAAGCTGGGCCAAATACTCGTAACGCGTTCTGCCCGGCGCGCAGCAGAGGTTGCAGCGGTTCGAATTACTTGGGGATAGGCAATGCAACTCAAAGACAAAGTTATCGTGATCACCGGCGGCTGCCAGGGTCTGGGTCGTGCCATGGCGGAATACCTGGCAGAGAAAGGCGTCAAGTTGGCGCTGGTCGACCTCAACCAGGAAAAGCTCGACGAAGCCGTGGCGGCCTGTAAAGCCATGGGCGTGGAAGCACGTTCTTACCTGTGCAACGTCGCCAATGAAGAGCAAGTGACTCAGACCGTGGCACAGATTGCTGAAGACTTCGGCGCGATCAACGGCCTGGTCAACAACGCCGGCATCCTGCGCGACGGCCTGACCATCAAGGTCAAGGACGGCGAAATGACCAAGCTGAGCCTGGCTCAGTGGCAGTCGGTAATCGACGTCAACCTGACCGGTGTGTTCCTCTGCACCCGCGAAGTGGCGGCAAAGATGATCGAGCTGAAAAACGAAGGCGCGATCATCAACATCTCGTCCATCTCGCGTGCCGGCAATATCGGCCAGGCCAACTATTCTGCGGCCAAGGCCGGGGTAGCCGCCGACACCGTGGTGTGGGCCAAGGAGCTGGCACGTTACGGCATCCGTGTCGCCGGCGTGGCTCCAGGCTTTATCGAAACCGAGATGGTTGCCAGCATGAAGCCCGAAGCGCTGGAGCGCATGACCTCGGTGATCCCACTGCGTCGTATGGGCAAGCCCGCAGAAATCGCCCACTCGGTGGCCTATATCCTGGAAAACGACTACTACACCGGTCGGATCCTGGAGCTGGACGGCGGCCTGCGCCTCTAGTGGGCGTCGACTTGCTGCGCGTCGGCCAGACTGCGTTGAAATTAGGCTCAGGCTGCTCATTTACAGCTTGTACACTGCGCACCCTCGCCCAATTTCGCCTTGCCTGGCTCTAGCTCGCAGAGTCGAGATCAGGCCAACAAAAAGCCCCGCAGACGCGGGGCTTTTTGTTGGCAGCTGAACCTTACCAACCGATACCAAAACCCAGGCTATAACGGGTTTCGTCCAGTTCGCCTTGCGAGCCGCTGACCAAATCCTTCTCGGCCTTCATATTCAGCGAGGCCCAGTCGGTGAGCTTGTAACGCAGCCCGAGCGCCGCATCCAAGGTGTAATCCGCCACACCGTTCAGTGGCTTGCCCACCTCGCCATCACTAAACAGCTCGACACTTTTACCAACCAGGTAACGGTTGTAATCCCACTTCATGCTCACCGCATAGAAGTTGTCACGCTCACCGGTGTCATATTCATAGTCAGTACGGTTGAGCAGGCCGGCCACGGAGAAGGCCCCCAACTCGTTATCCCAGAACTGGTAACCCGGGCCCGTACCGACCGTGCGCTGACGGCGCACCTCTTCGATGCGGTCACGCTTATATTCCATGCGCCCCTGCCAGAACCAGTGCTCGGTCAGGAAGCGGTCGAGGGCGTATTCAGCACCCCAGTTATCGGTCGTAACCACATCATTCTGAAACTCGCGGGAGTAGTCAGCCTCACCGTTATGTCGCCACAGGCCATGGCGCGCCTTGGTCTTCAGGCTGACGTCATAGTCGTCGGTGTCAGACTCGGCACGCTTGTAATCCAGCCCTGCATCGATATTGCCCTTCCAGACGAAGTCTTCAATTAACGGCTTGGGCTTAAGCATCTGCTGGATACTGGCCAGCTCGATGGTCTTGGGGGCGTCACCGTTGACCAGGGTGACCTTACCTGGCTCGGCTGGGCGCAGCGATTTAGCCCGTTCACCCACCACAGCATTCTCTTTGATCAACAGTTCCTGGTCGCTTTCGAGGGTGGCGATCTTGTCCCAGCTCAAGGCAATAGCGCCGCCGTAGTCGGTGGCCAGCACCAGCTTGCCACCGTCGTAGAACTTGATCTTGCCGGTCAAACGGTCACCGTTTTTCAGCCAAACGGTATCCGCTAATGCGGGTGTGGCAGCGAGCGTAAGGGCCAGGCAAAGCAGGGATCTGGAAAACATAGGGAAGGGCTTTCTATCTAAGTGTGTGCGGAAGGCCGCGCATTATCCGCAAGCACGGCAGCAGAGCAAGCACAGACCGACAGAAGCACCGCGAGTTCATCCACTGCCCCTACCAGCCGACACCCACGCCCAATAGATAACGCCGCTCGCTCGATGACTGGCCAAGCCCGCGCACTTGATCGAGCTCGTACAGCAGCGATAGTCGCGCCCAATCATTCAGGCGGTAACGCAGGCCTACCTCACTGTCGAGTACGTAGTCGATCTGCTCGATATCCGGCAGCTGCACCTCGGCCGTGCTGTAAAACTCCAAACGGGTCCCCCAGAGCAGGCGTTTGAAGTCCCACGCCAGCGAATAGGTATTGAGCGCCAGCTCAGCATCACGGGTTTGCAGTTGCAGGCGATTGAGCTGGCCCACCACATCCAGCCGGCCCAACTCGTTGTCCCAGAAGCGATAACCCGGCCCAGTTCCCAGCGAGCGCTGACGGGTGAAAAAAGCGAACTCATCCTCATTTTGCTCGGCACCGATCCGCCAGAACCAGTGATCGCTGAGAAAGCGGTCGAGGTCATACTCCAGCTGCCAATTGTCGGCGGTCTTCGCCCCATTCTTGACCTTGCGCTCCAGCTCGCCGCTCATCACGTGACGCCAGCGACCATGCTCAATACGTGTGTTGCCCTTTAGCTTCCACTCGTCGGTGTGGTCATCATCGCGTTCCATGTCGAGCTTGGCGTCCAAATTGCCTTCCCAGAAGCGGTCCTGCAGCACCGGGCGCGGCGGAATAAGCCGTTTAATGCTGGCCAACGGTACCGTCTGCGTGCGCTCACTGACCACCCGCACCATGCCCTTGCCAGCGGCCTCCAGTTGGTTGCTGCGCTCGCTGTCGAGGCCCTGACGGCGAATCAGCAAGGGCTTGTCCGAGCGCAGAGTGTCGATATCCTTCCAGGCAATCAGCACCTGGCCGGCATACTTGGTTCTCAGGGCCAGTTTGCCGCCATCGAGTAGAACTATCTCGCCGCTTAGACGGTCACCATTGTTCAACCACACCGTGTCCGCCCACGCCGGAGCGGCCAAACCAAGAATCAGTAAACACCGCAGAGTACGTAGCAGCATGCTGGAAAAGCCAAAGAGTCAACTAGGAAAGGGGCCGCAGCATGCCGCGCCGGGCCAACCGACAGCAAGCCAGGGCGAGCGGCGCACGGCACTTTATGCAGCGCTGGCCCAAGTACCCGCGGGCTGCGTGGTGAGCTACGGGCAGCTAGCCGCCTATGCCGGCCTGGGCCGCGCTGCGCGCTGGGTCGGGCGCACCCTCAGCCAACTGCCGGACGGCACGACCTTGCCGTGGCATCGGGTAATTGGTGCAGACGGGCGCCTCAGCTTGCCTGCCGGCAGCCACTCCGGTGCCGAGCAACGCAGCCGCCTACGTGAGGAGGGAGTGCCAATCGAAAATGATCGGGTGGATATGCCGCGCTATGGCTGGCGCCCAACAGAGCACAGCGGTTAGAGTGCGCCCTTTGTCCGATAAAAATCAGGCTGATACCTCTTCAATGCCCCGTAAAAGCTGGCGTGACGCCATTGCTGCTTATTCCAGCCCCTCAACACTGGTGCTGCTACTGCTAGGGTTCGCCGCCGGCCTACCCTACATGTTGGTGTTCTCCACTCTTTCCGTCTGGTTACGCGAGGCCGGTGTGGCGCGCGACACCATTGGTTTTGCCAGCCTGATCGGGCTGGCTTACGCCTTTAAATGGGTCTGGTCACCGCTACTCGACCAATGGCGCTTACCCCTACTGGGCAAGCTGGGACGCCGTCGCTCCTGGCTGGTGCTGTCACAAGTCCTGATCGCCATCGGCCTCGCGGGCATGGCGCTGTGTGACCCGCAAACCCACCTCACCTGGCTGATCTCCCTGGCGGTACTGGTGGCCTTCGCCTCGGCCACTCAGGACATCGCCGTTGACGCCTACCGCCTGGAAATTGTCGACGACACTCGCCAGGCCGCGCTAGCCGCTAGCTATATGGCCGGCTACCGGGTTGCCGCCCTACTGGCCACCGCCGGCGCGCTGTATTTCGCCGAAGGCTTTGGCTCCACCGCCCTGCTCTACCAGCATGGCGCTTGGGCCGGCACCTATCTTGTGTTTGCCCTGCTGATGCTACCCGGCCTACTGACCAGCCTGTGGATGCGCGAGCCAGACGTGCCGCTGCGCACCCAACTGGCCGCCGCACGCTATGGCTTTAGCCACCAGATTGCCTCGGTACTGGTGCTGATTGTGCTGCTGGTGTCGGTACCGGCGATGTTCACCCAGTTCTATTACACCGACTTCGCCAGCCTGGTTAATGGTCAGAACAGCCTGCTCGACCTGTTACTGGAGGACCGCGCCTTTCTGCGCGCCCTGCTCTACACCGTGCTCAGCGCCCTGTGTCTGTCGTCCATGGGCCGTCGCGGCCTGGCGCCAGTCCTGACGCCGGTCAATGACTTTATTGTGCGTTACCGCTGGCAGGCTTTCCTGCTGCTGGGGCTGATCGCCACCTACCGCATGTCGGACACCGTGATGGGCGTGATGGCCAACGTCTTCTATATCGATCAGGGCTTTACCAAGGACCAGATCGCCAGCGTCAGCAAGCTGTTTGGCCTGGTGATGACTCTGGTGGGGGCGGGCTTTGGCGGTTTGCTGATCGTGCGCTTCGGCATTATGCCGATCCTGTTTATCGGCGGCGCCGCCTCGGCAGCGACTAATCTGCTGTTCCTGATGCTGACCGGCATGGGCGCGGACCTGCAGATGTTGATCGTGACCATCTCTGCCGACAACTTCAGCGCAGGCCTGGCGACTGCGGCATTCGTCGCCTATCTATCGAGCCTGACCAACCTGAAGTTCTCCGCCACCCAATACGCCCTGCTCAGCTCGATCATGCTATTACTGCCGCGACTGATCGGGGGCTACTCAGGTGTTATGGTGGAATCATTCGGCTACGCCCAGTTCTTCCTAATTACCGCCGTGCTTGGCATCCCGACCTTGATCCTGATCATTCTGCAATGGCGGCGCGAGCAGCCACAGCACAATGATGTCAGCGGAGTGACCTCAACCGAACGACAATAAAACCAATCCGAGAATGGCTGTATCAGCCCGCCAAGGTAAGTTGCACGGGTGGCTGATACCCCTATTAAGGGCAGATTATGGCAGTAACACTCAGCACCCCGAACACCTCAGACAACCCAACCAGCTTCGACAACTGGTGGCAGACCCAGGGCGAATGGGTCGAAGAGCCCAACGACCGCCGTGGCGGTTACAGCGGCGTTCAACGCATCAGCAAAGACGGCATGTTGCTTTATGCCAAACGCCAAACAGGCCATATCCACCGCAGCCTGCTCCACCCTTTTGGCCGGCCCACCGTACTGCGCGAGCAAGAAGCGCTGCTCGGCGCCCGCCAGGCCGGCGTCAGGGTCCCCGAAATCGTTTACTGCGCGGCGCAGCGCAGCACTGATGGCTGGCGAGCCCTGCTCGTCACCAAGGCACTGGACGGTTTTCAACCTATTGATGAGTGGTACGCCGGCAACGGCCGCGAGCAGTATGGTGAGGCCCTGCACCAGCAGTTACTGGTGACAGTAGCGAACACACTGGCACGCTTACACACTGCGCGTTGGCAGCATGGCTGCATGTATATCAAACATATCTTTGTGCGCATCAGCGGCGCAGGGCAGGCACTGACTGCCGAGGTCGCCTTACTCGACCTGGAGAAGTGCCGACGCCGCCTGACCAGCAAGCAAGCCGCCATGCATGACATGCTGCAACTGCGGCGCCACTCGCCCTGGAACCAGAGCGACTGGCAAAACCTGATCAGCCATTACCAACAGGCGATGGGCCGCAATTTTAACGTGCTGTACAACGCCACTCGCCGCTAGCGCGGCGAGTGCTCAGGCAGGGCTCAACTGCTCTGCTGTACCAGGTGCACCACGCGCTGCGGGAACGGAATACCAATGCCCGCCTCGTCCATGCGCTCCTTGGTCTGCTCGGTAAAGGCGAAGGTAACCGGCCAGTAATCCGGCGTTGCCACCCACACCCGCATAGACAGGTTGACCGCACTGTCGCCCAAGCCAGTCACAAACACCACGGGAGCGGGCTCGCTGTGCACTCGCGGGTCCTTGGCGATTTCCAGCAGTACGTCACGGGCCTTTTTGATATCACTGGAGTAATCGATACCCACATTGATATCAACACGTCGCTTGGGCTCGCGCGAATAGTTGGTGATATGGCCATTCGACAAGCTGCCGTTGGGCACGATAACCACTTTGTTATCGGCAGTTTTCAGCGTGGTATGGAAAATCTGAATGCTGTCGACACTGCCCGCCACGCCTTGCGCCTCGATCCAGTCGCCAGCGCGGAACGGACGAAACAGCATGATCAATACCCCGCCCGCAAAGTTCGCCAGACTGCCCTGCAGTGCCAGACCGATGGCCAGGCCTGCGGCACCGATCACCGCAATAAAGGACGTGGTTTCCACCCCGATCATCGAGGCGACACTGACCAGTAGCAACACCTTCAGCACGATGCCGACCAGGCTGCGAATAAAACTTCCCAGCGCGCGGTCGACCTGACGCATATCCAGCAAACGACCGATGCTGCTGGTGAGCTTGCCAACCAGCCACCAACCGATCAGCAGGGTGATCAGGGCCAGGGTCAACTTGCCACTGTATTCCAGTACGACCGGCAGCCAGGCTTCCGACATCTTCACGAGTTGTTCGACGTTAAAGTCCATCTGTTAATCCTTGTAAAGCTTAAAAACAAACCGCCACGGCTAGCCGTGGCGGTTTTACTGCACGTGCAGCGTTGCGACGCCAGCACGACCACAAGGTTCAATACTCACGCCTTAATCGCGGAAGTTATTGAACTGCAATGGCATACCGAATTCCTTGGCCCGCAGGGCGGCAATCGCCTCCTGCAGGTCATCTCGCTTCTTGCCAGTGATGCGCACCTGCTCGCCCTGAATCGCCGCTTGGACCTTGAGTTTGCTGTCCTTGACGTGCGCAACGATTTTCTTCGCCAGTTCTTTTTCGATGCCTTCACGCAGAATCACTTCCTGCTTGACGCTCTTGCCCGACGGATAAGCGTCCTTAAATTCCAGGCACTGTACATCGATCTTGCGTTTGATCAGGCTGAGCTTGAGAATCTCAACCATCTGTTCCAACTGAAAATCCGCATCGGCGGTGAGGTTGACAGTCAGCTCTTTCAGCTCAAAGCTACCTTTACCGCGCAGGTCATAACGACGCTCCAACTCTTTGATGGCATTGTCGATGGCGTTGGTAACTTCATGTTTGTCCAACTCGGACACCACGTCGAACGAGGGCATGGGCTTCTCCTGATAGACGGCGCGTCCTGCATCACGAACGGGACACGCCTGGCTTGACGGTAAAAAAACCAGACCATTATATAATGGTCGCGACACACACTGCCCGGCGAAGTACCGGGCTCACGTGATTTCCCCCTAGCGAGCCTGCCCATGCCTAACCCCCACCTGAGTATTTTGGTCGTCGATGACGCCAAGTTCTCCAGCGCCATGATCGGGCGCGCCCTGAGCCAGGCGGGCTATCAGGATCTACGTTTTGCCAGCAGCGCAGCTGAAGCCATCAAGCTGCTCGAGCAGCGCCCCGCCAGCGTCTTGCTGGCCGACTGGCTGATGCCGGAGATAAATGGCCTGGAGCTGACCATGCAGGTGCGCCAGTACGACGAAATGGC